>JAEKNW010000125.1 GCA_016838885.1 Candidatus Cloacimonadota bacterium | reverse complement strand
TCCGACAGAAGAGGCTTACATCTCCTATCTACAGAGGTGTTGCTCCTCTGGAACTGGAAGAATGAACAGTGTTTCGTATAAGGAGAAGCTTGATTTTTTGTTACCCACTCTACTTGAGAAAGAGCCTTAATTATTAAATCTACTCATACTTCTTTAATCTTGCACTTATTTTATTAACATGCCCCACTTCTTGCAATCTCAAATCTTCAAAAACTTTGAGAGCAAAGTCATCTAAGGCAGTAAAAGTTTTAAACATTTCATAAGCTTTTGCTGTATTCTTTTCTCTTTTTAGGGCTATATTAAGGACATCAAGGGCTGAGAAGGAAGTTTCTATTTCATCTGTATTAATCAGCATTTCCAGTAGAGTTTTTTCAATATTGATAGTTTTTTCTAATTCTTCTTTGCTGAGCTTACCCTCTTCCAGTAAGCCTCTTAATCTGTTGTAGTGTTCTGTCTCTTCCGTAGCCAATTGGCTAAGGACATCTTTCACCTCTGGTTCATTTACTATTTCAGTAGCTTTCTTATAGAAGGAAAAGCTTTCCAATTCAATCTTTTCTGCATATTCAATTATTTCTTTAAGATTTAATTCTCTCATGGTTCCTCCGGAAATTTTTGTTTATTTTTGAAGCACCCTGTGTCCCCCTCATTGAGGGGGATAAGGGTTTTCCTTAATTCTGTGAATGTCTCTGTGCAAGTCAAAGTTTTGCGGGACATTCTTCTTAGTGTAATTCGTGAAATTCGTGGATAGTTTCTTTCATACTTTTATTTCTTCTGTGCATTCAAGTATTTATCTATAGCTTTAGCAGCAATATGTCCGTTAGCTACACCATTGATTACATCAGGTCCTTTGATAATATCTCCCCCAACAAAAAGCCAGTCCACAGAAGTTTGGAAGCCTTCATTGACATCTATTCTGCCTCTTGGTCCCATCTTAATCTTCTCTTTTAATTCATCCGAGATATATGATAAATCCATACCTTGACCAATAGATTCTACTACCATATCAGCCTTGAAGAATTTCTTTTCATTAGCATCAAATTTAGGATTAAAAGCACCATTTTCATCAAAGACTGATAAACACTTAATAAGATGCAAACCTGCTATCTTACCATCTTTTATTTCAATCTCTTGAGGTCCCCATCCTGGTTCTATTATGGCTTTTTCCTCACGTGATTCGACTATCTCTTCCCTATCTGCCGGCATAATGTCTTCAGTTTCTAAACTTGTAGCAGTGATATCAACTTTGCCATATTTCTGATTTTGAAGTCTGGCTAGAGTTCTGGTAATATCCATAGCCACATTTCCACCTCCGATTACTACTATTTTTTTACCTACAGGAATATCTTGACCTAGAGTGAATTTTCTTAATAAATCAGTAGCAAAATATACTTCCGAATTATCGGAACCGGGAATTCTGGTAGATCTACCTAAGTGAAGTCCGGTTGCTGCATAAACAGCTGAATATTCTTGATGTAAGTCTTCTAAAGGAATGTCTTGTCCAATTCTGGTATTAAATTGAATTTCTACTCCCAGTGATTTGATATAATCAATATCTTTATTGATTTGATCGTAAGGAAGTCTATATTCAGGAATACCATAGCGCATCATCCCACCTGAATCAGGCAAGGCTTCGAAGATCTTAACTTGATAACCCAAGATCGCCAAATAGTAGGCTGCCGAGAGTCCTGAAGGACCTGCTCCGATTACAGCAATCTTATGACCTATTTTTGGATCTGCAAGATGCTCAGTCCCTAACACTTCTTTATATCTTTCAGCAGGAATCTGATCTGCTATATATCTCTTTAACCAACGAATAGCTATTGCCTCTCCGTTATTATGTAGAGCACAAGCAGTCTCGCACTTATGAGTACAGATACGACCACATATTTCAGGCAAAGGGTTTGTTTCATAGAGAATTCTAAAAGCTTCTTCTATGTTATCTTCTCGGAGGGCTGCAATATAAGCCGGAATATCCATGTGAGCCGGACAAGTAGCAGTGCACAAGCCACACTCTAAACATCTGTCTGCTTCCAGCATTGCTTGTTCTTTATTATAGCCTTTTACAATTTCTATGAAAGATTTATCTCTATCTTCCGGAGCTTTTTCTTCCATTTCAATTCTGTCAAAGTTAATAAGAGCAATGTCTTCTGAGCGAGAATAACCTTTTTCATCATCTTGCCATTTAGTTTTATCTGCTCCCGGGGTGAATCTAAACACTTCCGGATCATCATCAATCCAAGTATATTCATTGGACATAGTGAGGGCACCGGTAGGGCAAATATCAACACACAAGGCACACCAGCAACAACGTCCGTAGTCTATCCGCGGACGTAAGCCACTATTACCGTCTTTAACTTCTTGACCTTCCACAGGCACTAAGTCAATTGCTGCATTTTGACAGATCTCTTCACAAGAGCCACAGCCAATACATTTGGCAAAGTCATTCTGATGAAAGCCCCGATAATTATCGGCACCGGGTCTCTCAGTAAGAGGATCTTTGATAGTCCAAGGTTCTTCTGCTACTCTTTTCCAGATTGTTAATGGTTGAATTATATCTTTTAATTTCATTTTTACCTCTCAATTTCCGGTGGACATGTATGAAGTGAAACCATCAAAGCTGCTAAATCAGATATGGTTATATTGACAGCTAGTTTTTCTAATACTGAAATAGCATGGGTGTAACTTGCACCACGAGCAAAGACTCTGCGTGGATATTTAGAACCATCAGAAACCATATAGAAGCCATGTTCACCTCTGGTAGATTCAGCTTTAATATAGGTCTGTCCTGCCGGTATCTTCCAATGCAGAACATTAGGAAGTTTAGCTTGAATTTCGCCATTTTCAGGTATCTTATTTAATATTTGTTTTACCAAGTCTAGACTCTGCAATAACTCTTGAAAACGAAGTTCAGTTCGATCATAAGCATCGCCGATATTAGAAGTGAGCATTTTCATCTCTAATTCAGCATATTTCAGATAAGGCTGGTTAATTCTGATATCATCCGCAATCCCACTGGCTCTTGCAGTAGGACCGACAATCCCATATTCACTTACCATTTCAGGAGTAATAATCCCTAAGCCTTTGAGACGTGATTTAGCAATGGCGTTGTTTAAGAAGACTCTTTCGATATCATCTAAGAGTTTATAAGTCCTGTCAACAGTCTGCAAAACTCTTTCTTTGAAGCCTAAAGGTAAGTTTTTACGAACTCCCCCCGGTATCATATACATATGATATATTCTTCCCCCGGTCATCTCCTCAAAGAGATCTAACCAATAATCACGCATAGCAACAGTCCATTGTCCTATCGCTCCCATTCCTAAAGAACCTGCCTGACCACCTAACCACATTAAAAATCCTGCCACACGTGACATCTCTAAGTTGAGAGTTCTGAGCCATGCAGCTTTGTCGGGAATTACTATGCCGGCTAAATCTTCCATTGCAGCCGAGACACAGTACTCATTAGTATCAGGTTCAGGCACACAGATTCTACACACGATAGGGAAGCATTGAATATATCTTCTTCTCTCCATTAACTTCTCAAACCCTCTATGCAGATAACCTACATGAGTTTTGGCATCGACGATCTCATCGCCGTTTACGATAATCTCGACAGACATATTACCTGTAACTCCGGGGTGTTGAGGTCCTTGCCAAATCTTGGTAAATTTATGGGAATCCAAATCAATAACCGGCTTTCCATTTTCCATTTCAGGGTATTTTGATCTGTCTGCAACAAAATCTTTATATTTACTTTCTGATATTTTATTCATCATCCCTCCTTATTTTTGGGGAATCAGGATAGTTAGGATATTTAGCTTTTTTCATCTGCTCTTTTGGATCATTAGTTTCTCTTCCGGGACGTGGGAAGTAAGTCTTTTGGGAATAAGCTAAGGTATCAAAATCTCTTCTCATGGGAGGCATCTCTTCCCAGCTTTCCATAATGAAAGGTTCATCTACGCGAGGAGAACCTGGGAAATCTATACCAAACATCTCATAAAGTTCTCTTTGATATTGCCAAGCATGTTCCCAGAGCCGGTGGATGGAAAACATTGAGCTTTCTTCCCTATCGATAAAGACATTCACGCCAAGATTAGCCTTTAATTCGTAATTATAGACCATATAGGTTAGCATGAACTTATTATCTTCTAAGTAATCTACAGCTTGCATAAAAGCCAGATGTTTAAAGTTAAGAGTATTTTTTAGATAACCCAGAGCCATAACTAATTGGTTACCTTCCAGAGTAATAAAATACAAATCCGGATGCTTTTCCACAACTTGTAAGACATTTACCATTTTTCTTAATCTATCTATTTTTTCTTTCATATCATCTCCTACCAGTTATAATCCGGCATGTTCCAGTCTTTAATAATCTGTTTTTGATTAGCTTTATACCAATCAAAATTATCAGCATATTTATTCATCCCATCGCATTGACCTGCTTGAATCTTCTTTTTGAGTCCGTTAAACCCGGCAATTAAAGACTCAGGTCGGGGCATACAGCCTGTAACATAGATATCAACAGGAATATAATAATCTATCCTATTGATAGTGTTGTAACTATCATAATACATCCCGCCATTAATAGTACAAGATCCAAGTGCTATGACATATTTAGGTCCCTGCATCTGCTCGTAGGATCTAACTATCCTTTTAATAGTCTTCAAGGAAGCATAACCTCCGATAATGAAGACATTCGCTTGACGGGGAGTAGGTCTCCCGGCAATCCCATAACGAAAGGCATCAAAGCGAGCAGTCATTAAAGGTCTAAGTTCGATAGCTCCGCACCCTGTACCATAAGCTAAAATCCAAAGTGATCTGGCTCTTGCCCAGTTTAGAAATTGCTCTAAGTATTTGTTAAGAGGTTCAATTCTTGAGGGTCTGTCATCAGCAAAGAGGTCTCTTTCCATTTCCGGGAGTCCTTCATTAGCTAACTTCATCTCTTTTTCTATAATTTTTATATCTTTTTCTTTCATCTTAACTCCTTATAAATAGGCTATGACAATGACAGATAGAATACCGATTAAAGTAGGAATTCTCAGGAAGAATCTAAATGATTGCTCAGGTCTGAATCTTGGAAATGCTGCTCCGATAAAGACAGAGAACATATAGATTGAGAAAGTTTTAAGCATCATAATCGGTAGATTAGTAGCTCCTCCAAAGAAGAGGTTCATAAAGAGGACTAGTTTAGCAGAAGCAAACAAGGCTCTGTTAGTCTGGAGAATACCCAAGAAAGAACCATTCATTTCAATAGGAGGTCCGATAGGTATCTCTTGAGGTGCTAACACCAAAGAAAATGGTGAGTGCATATTCATTCCCAGAAGTGAAATCATAGCAGCTATAACTGCCAAGGGATTAGTAAAGAGAGTCCAGTTTAACATCCCCCCTTGTTGAGCTGCAACAATAGTGGTAATATTCAAAGTTTGGTATTGAATAGCTATGGATATAACAGCCAAGGAGAAAGGAAGTTCAAAAGTGGACATCTGTGATAGACCACGAGCGATTCCCAGAGGTGAATAAGGATGACCTCCTTCACCTGCTCCTAAGGCCATACCTAACTGACCAAAGAAGATAAAATACATCACTAAAAGAAGATCACCTGCCATGGAGTAGTTACTAAAAACTACTGAGCCAAAAATGACAGGCATGAAGAGATATGTTCCCATTCCTCCTGCCATTCTGAAGACAGGTCCTAAGAAGAACATAATCCCATGGGATGTAGCCACTTTTCTGCCATGAGTTTGAATAATATCCAAAATAGGTTGCCATACCGGAGGACCGATTCTTCTATGAACACGGGCATAGATTTTATGAACGATTCCGATTAATATAAGTCCGTACAATGTTGCCACTAAAATTGAGATAGCAGCATAGATGATTTTTATAAATATATCCATAATTTACACTCCTAAGAAGAAGACTACTACAAAAAAGAGAATTATGTGGAGCAGATAAGTTTGTCCATTTCCTGAATAGATTCTTCTGAAAAAGTCTCCCATAGTATGAGCCCATTCAGCAGAACCGTGCCAGAAGTCCCAAATACGTGGTTTTCCCCAGCCACCAAGAGCTTTTCGATAGTGGGCATACATATTATGAGCAACGTGGGTAGTTTGGGGTGATTCAGGCCTTTCAGCAGCATAGACAATATTGAATTGTTTCACCTTAGTAATCTTACCAATGAAGAGGATTAAGAAAAAGAGTGGAACAATAAAGACACCCATAGTAACTAACATGATTAAATTCCCGTTCCAATGACCGTAACTGCTATAAACATTGTAGCCGTCTATAACAATATTAGAGTTAAAATACTGGGAAGCCATTGCACTTAATGGTTTTATAAGCAGGTTTGGGAAGGTTGATAAAACCATGATAGCCCCGATAAAGATGTATTGAGGGATAATGAACCAGACTGGTGCTTCCTTAACATCTTTGTGTTCATACTTGGCTTGTCCTAAGAAGATAGTATGAATCAATCTATAGAGATAGAGGAATGATACAGCTGAAGCAAAGAAAAGTACTGCAGCTTGAAGATACCAACCTCTCTCTATAAAAGATGAATACATGAGCCATTTTGAACCAAAGCCTGATAAAGGTGGAACACCTGAAACAGCAATAATGGAAATCAAGACACTAATAAAGGACAAAGGCATCTTCTTGATTAATCCCCCCATCTCATACATATTTCGGGTATGAGTACGATAATAAACACCTGCAATTGCAATAAAGAGGGCAGATTTAAACATCATGTGATTAAGGGATAAGTAGAAGGCTGATACCCAACCTAAATGACTTAGCATAGAGATTGCTGCAATAATATATCCAACTTGACTCATAGAGGAATAGGCTAAGAGTCGCTTGGCATCTTCTTGGAAGGAGGCTAAGAAAGCTCCCACTAAAGCAGTGAAAACACCTAACCAGCCCATCCAATAATAGACATCAAATTGAGGAGCATTCCAGACTACCGAGATAGCAACTAATAAGAATCCCCAAATCCCGGCTTTGAGTAAAATTGCTGAGATAAAAGAAGAGACATCAGCTTCTGCTTCGGCATGAGCTTCAGGTAACCAGACATGGACCCCTAAGACACCTGATTTTATCATAAAGCCTAAAGCTAAGAGAATTATGGAAATTAGTGGTAATTGCACATAAGTCAAACCGGTTATCAAGGCTGAAGACCCTATCAGTTCGGGAGCAAAGCCAAATCCAACCATCATTAAGTAAGCACCTGCTATTGAGAAAATCATATACATGAGAGATGCTTTTTGAGCATTCTTGCCTCTCAGGATGAGTAAGAAAGAAGCAATGGTCATTAACTCCCAACTGAGGAAGAACTCTAAATAACTTCTGGCAATCAAGAGACTGCCAAAAGAGAAAATCATCATCATCAAGAGTCCATAGAAACCTTTACTAATCTCGCTCCTATTTAAAGTACTGATAAGATTTACTCCACTACCAACTAGGAAAATTACCCCAAAGAGAATTTGGATAGGGTTCTCAAACTGAACTAGAGTATAAAGATAATATCCGTAGTAAGCAAGACCTCCTAAACTCATGATACCTTTTATTTTAGCAGGTAAGAAATCGATTAAATAAATGAACAAGAGACTTAAGATAGGAAGAGTAAAGAGGAAGTTAAAGCCATAGTAATTCTTCATTATGAGTATTCCTAAGCCAAATCCCAATGTTCCTAAAAGTGTTGTTAAAATCACTTTTCCCGAAGGCATTATACTTAGCTCATCTTCTTTATATTCTCCTTTGACAGTTTGAATAAACCATCTGAACATGTAGATTACTTCAAATAGTGAACCCAAGAGTATTAAAGCAATAATTAGAATATTCTGACCTGCAAGCAGAGATTTAACAAACTCCCATTTAGCCCAAAAACCGGCGAAAGGAGGGAATCCTGACAATGCAAAGATAAATATTCCAAACATAATCATAAGTGATTTATTACTTCTTATCACCCTCCAATCTTTTAACTTTTCTTTTTTAATCAAACCGCTTATCCAGAACAATCCTGTTTTAGCTATCAAATGATTTAGAAAGAATCCTCCCACAATCATTATTCTTAGAACAGGTTCCAGCCCTGCAGTAAAGATAATAGAGGCTAAGAGAAGTCCCATTTGCCCTATCGAAGAATATCCCAGTAATCGCCTGGCATTCTCTTGTTTCAAACCCATGAGATTGGACATAAGATAAGTTAAAGCTCCGATTATCCCGAAGATGTACAAGAAATTACTTGGTAATAATGGCATTATCTTGTAGAACATAAAGGCTATGGCTGTTGAATTAATCACAGAAATGATAGTTGCCACACCGGCATCAGTGCTCTCATAAACATCTAAAGCCCAGCCATTAACCGGGAACATCTTAAGCTCTATCAAGAGGGCAATTGCCACCATATATACAGCAATAAGCCGATAATCTGTGAAATTGATGTTGATAAAGTCGAGATTTAAACTTCCACTAAAGAAGTAGATAAAGACTACTCCCAATAAGAAGAAAATAGAAGCAATTCCACTTGCCAACATATATTTAAAACCGGATGAAAGAGACTCATTAGTGCGTTTCAAGGTTATTATGGCAATAGTGGAAATTGAAAGTATCTCCATAAAGACGAAAGCATTAAAAAGATCTCTGGTTAGGATTAATCCATTAGCTCCCATGACCACCATGATAAAGAGAATCATCCCTGCCAGAGGAGATTCATTAAACTTTTTAAGCAGATAAATACCTGTTAGCAAACCAATCAAGTTTATCGCCAATAAGACAAAAGCTTCTAATATTCCTAACTGGAAATTAATAGACAAGGGAGCAGTAAAGCCTGCTGTAGAAAAGCTAAGTGTCCCTAAATCAGCTTGGATAAAACCATGCATCCAAAAACCGGTAATAACAGTATTTGCTAATAAGACTCCAATAAAAGTTGCCAGTGATAACTTACGATTTACCCGATCTAGTAGTGGCAATACAAAGCCTGCCATTAAGGATATTATTATTAAATATAGCGGATTTACCATTTTAACTCCTTATAATCATCTATGGAAAAAGAAGCTTTTCGTTTGTGGAGCTCAGCTGCAAAAACTAACATTAAGGCAGTTGTGGCTAATCCAATCACAATCGCTGTCAGCACTAAGGCTGAAGGAATAGGGTCAACTACCTCTTTTACTGAATTAGCTATATCGACAGCTGAATCAAGAATCGGAGCTCTTCTTCCCTTTAAATAACCTAAGGAGACAATAATAATATGTACCCCTGTATCAGCTATGGAGAAGCCTAAAATGATTTTTATAATATTCTTCTGGGAAAGCATAGCGTAGAGTCCGATAAGCAATAAGATAAAGCCTAAAATTAATGTTTCTATCATCTTTCCTCCTTGACCACACTTTCAGAGGACCTATCACTCCCCATTGTAGCAATGATATTTGTTAACTCAGACCCTACTTTGAGTCCGATTAAAGAATAAATTAGCGGGATTGCTCCGGCACTAAACAAGTCTCCATATTTTCCTAAAGGAAGTATGGCAGGATTTAGGAAACCTATGGTTAAGACTAGTCCTATTAAGCCGATTAAAACATAAACTAAGCCTGAGATTGATTCAACAAATCTGAGGATAGCATGACTAATCTTAAAATCTAAATCAGAGAGAATCAGAAGCAGGAAGCCGGAAGCTATTACAACCCCACCTTGGAATCCACCCCCCGGAGAGAGATGACCGTGCGTGAAGATATAAATGCCTAAGACCATAATTAAACTGACCAGAAAAGAAGATGTTGTCCTGATATTCTCCGAAACTGTTCTTTGAGTTGATTTATTTTTCTTATTTTCTAACAAAAAACCTACACCTAAGGTAGCAAGGAAAAGCACTGTAACTTCACCTAAAGTATCTAATCCACGGTAAGTTACAACTACTGATGTTACTACGTTGGGAGACTTCAAATCATTTACCGAACCCCTAACATATTCTTCAGCTAAGGCAGATAAATTAGTGGGAGATTGAAAATTCACTAGGATTGGTAATAAGATTAACAGCATTCCGATAATGCCAATTATGATTAATAATTTATTTATCATCTTTTTTCTCCTTTCGCATCCTATTCAAGGCGTATAAGAAGACCACTGTGGTAAGGGCTGAACCTATGGAAGCCTCAGTCATCGCCACATCAGGTGAACCTAAAATCAAGTAGATTACACTAGCTAAAAGACTAATAACCCCGGCACTGATTATGGCAGAAACTATACTTTTCTGATAGATAGTGAATATGGCAGCAGCTATCATTATTACACCTAATCCGATTATTATTAGGGAATTCATAAGGTCCCTCCTTCAGTCTTTTCATCATCTTCTTTAAGTTCATCTTTCAAAGACAATTTTGCTAACTTAATTCCGGAAAAATGAGCTGCCCGAGCAATTACATTTGAAGATACAGGATTAGTAGCAATCACAAATAAAATTATAATTACAATCTTGCCACACCATCCACTTCCGAAATTAGCTAATCCAATTCCCAGTGAAAAAAGTATAGTCCCTAAGGTTGTAGCTTTTGTTCCTGCCTGCATCCTGTTATAGACATCCGGCATTCTCACCAGCCCTAAAGCTCCTAAAAAGAGAAATAAAGCACCAATTAAAGTAATCAGAGCAAAGATCATTTCCATTATAACCCCCTCTCTAAATAACGGGCAAAGGCAACCACCCCGATGAAGCTGACTAAGCCATAGACGATAGCGACATCAAGGTAAATTATTCTTTGAGCGATATGAGCAATTAAAACTATCAAAGAGATAGAGATAATAGTCATGGCATCTAAAGCCACAATCCGGTCTGCCACAGTCGGCCCCTTGAATAATCTAAAAAGGGTCAACAATAAACTTAAAATTATCAAGCCTGCTGAAATTTGATAAATTAAACTAACCAAAGATCACCTCCAGATACTTCTCAAATTTGGCTACAATCTTATCTGTAGCACAGTTAATATCACATCCCGTAACATCTATCCAATGAATATAAAAATACTCACCTCGCATCTCAACTGTCAGGGTTCCGGGTGTTAAGGTTATGGAATTAGCTAAAAAAGCTCGTCCCAAAGGAGATTTAAGTTTTGTCTTCACTTTCACAATACCCGGATTAATAGGTAACTTAGGAGATATCACTCGTCTGGCTACATCCAAATTAGATTTTAGCAACTCCCAACTAAAGAGAAAGAAGTAACCTATACTAAAAATAAATGGCTTAATCCCAAATTTGATATCACCTAATACAGTTAGCCTGGTCAAGAATAGAAGTGAGATTATTAGGGCAGTAATCCCGCCAAATATAACCTCTTGGGTGGCTATTCCTGATAATAAAATCCAAGTAATGAACAGCAGTATAGTTGCAATAATAAATGACTTAGCTTTGTTCATCGCTTTATCCTCACACTTTTTTTATAGAATCTATTATTAAATCAAAAAGGTAGATAAAATCATTATCACCTTTTGTTCCTAACTCCGATATAAAGCTCACTTCCTCCCCCCATAAAGCATTTGCTAAGACAATAACATTAATACTCTGCTTTATCGAGCCATCTCTCATCCCCTCTTCTAAAAACCCCCTAATCGCTAAATTAATCTCTCGATTATAGTTTTTATTCCTATCCAACTCTTCTTCTATAGCGATACACTGTCCCCGATGATACTTAAAAGTCTCAAAGATCTTACGGAAATCTTCCTTAGTCGAAAACTCTTTTAAAAACCTACTCTTAAATATAATCAACTTTTGCAAACCATCACACTTCTTTTTACTTACCTCTTGAGCTAACTCGGCTATACTCCCAAAATAATTGTTTACTATACAAAAACATACCTCATTCTTACTCTTAAAATATGAATAAATTGAACCCTTACTATAACCAACCTTTTGAGCTATCTCCATCATAGTCGTATTCTCAAAACCTTTCGTAAAAAAGATCTCCTCCGCTGCCGAAACAATTAAATTCTTCTTAAAGTCATACTCTTGCTGTTTCCTGTTTATTGTCACTTTGCACATCCTTCTTACTTCATTTCTTTTGCTAGTTTCATCAAACAGGATTCATTTTATTGACTCGCGGTCAATCTGTCAATATTTGTTTTAATTTTTTTATCTTTGGTCAGAACGAAAAAGGGAGAAGGGGCGAATTTTTTCACCACAAAGGCACAAAGAACACAAAAGAAGAAGAAGAAGATTTAGCCACCGAATACACAGAATACACTGAGAAGAAGAAGAAATAGCCACCGAAAACACTGAAAACACCGAAAAGAAAGAAGAAGAATTTATCCACTAATGAACACAAATTAACACGAATGTAGGGGTAAAATATCTTTTGCCCAGCTCCAGAGGACGAAACCTTTGTAGATTTGAGATGTAAACCTCTTCTGTCGGACCGCGGGCAACTTGCCCGCCTACCACCGACTAGAGAAGGTGATTCCCCCTGAAGCTAACCACAAGCTTGAGCCCGTGGTCGGAAGGTGGGCCTTCCCGCCCGCACCAAGCTTGGAAAAGCTTGGTTGTGGAAGCGGGACGCTTCCACTCCATGCCACTTGTCGCCAGAATGTTACCAAGCTACAAATCTCCTGCTAGCTAAAGCAAGGGGACTATGGACTGGGGGCATCTTGCCGCCAGATTAATCTCCTGCTAGCTGAAGCAAGGGGACTATGGACTGGGGG
>JAEKNW010000124.1 GCA_016838885.1 Candidatus Cloacimonadota bacterium | reverse complement strand
TCAGGAATATATATATTATATACCTTCAAATTCTGTAAGTTATTTTGCTAAAAGAATCTGCACTCTTCTCTAAAGCTCTACTGCACCATTCGGGTTTAATTTTATAAAAGGCTTAATTAGTGCACACTTGTTATTAATTACCCTATACTTTTGGAATTGACTTATTGGTTGAATGCAGGACAATATCATTGATATTTTAATAAAACCTCTTAAATCCCGGCTTGTGAGGCGTAGCTTTAGCGAAGACTCAAGGGATGCAGATATAATAGGCAGGATTCGCAGACCCTGTGTAAGAATCCCCCACAAACCTAAGCCCCAGAGGGGCGATAATCTACAATACCTGCTAAAAAAAATATTGCCGCCCCTGTAGGGCTCATCTTTGGTTGGGAACTCGGTACAGTGTCTTCCAACACTGCCTGTTATATTTTCATCCCTTCGGGATTTAACACTAACAAGCTTACAGCTTGGGGCGGAGAGAATCTCCACCGTCCGACAGAAGAGGCTTTATTACCAATAAACAATCATTATAAAATGTCAAAAAAACCTAAAGATGTGCAATATTATCGACTTATTTAAGGATAAGCTATTAGGGAAGGTGTCTTGAATATTGAACAGTCTCCAACAATCACTTTTCTTACAATTATTAGATAAATCTTGACTTTAAATAGGGTTTTTATTTATGATGTATATTGGATTTATATTTTTTAAAAAAAATAAAAAATGAGGTATAGATTATTATGAATATTGTATTGTTCGGTATTCAGGGAAGTGGCAAGGGCACACAAGCCAAACTACTTTCGGAGAAGTTAGCAATGAAGCATATCAATCTTGGCGAGATGTTTCGTCAAGAGATAAAAGCCGGCACAGAAATCGGCAACATTGCTAGAGTTTATATTGATAAAGGGAATTTAGTTCCCGATGAGTATGTTTATCACATGATTGATAATTATGTGGGATTAGGGATTAAAGGCTTAATTTTTGATGGGTTTCCCCGTAACAAAGAGCAAGCGGATTATTTAGTAAAGCATTATCATATAGACTTTGTTTTCTATCTTGATTTGAATGATGATGAAGCTAAAAAGAGAATCACAGCTAGGGTTAGGTGCAAGAATTGTCATCAAAACTATAACTTACTGGCTAATTCACCGGTAGTGGATGGAGTTTGTGATATATGTGGTGGAGAAGTTTCTCCTCGTGAAGATGATACTCCCCAAGCTATTGATCAACGATTGGCACGTTTTCATAAAGAGACTAAATCACTTATCAGGTATTTTGATAAGCATAAATTGCTCTTTAAGATAGATGCTAATGATGATATAGAAGCTTTAAATGAAAAGATGTTAGCTATTATTAAAAAACATGGAAAGAGAAAGTCTCAATAAGTTTATTCATTTTCTAAATAGTACTATCAATAAATTAGCAATAATCAACTTGGTAGTACTATTCATTATGCCCTCTTTAGAGAAAGGCTTACTATCTAAACACAGTTTAATCACTTACAGTATATTAAACATCGTCATCTACTTTGTTTTCAATCTTGCTGAGGGAATCAAAAGAGGACTGAAGAAACTAAACATTCTAGATTTAGTACCTTATTTAGTAATCATTATTGGTTCTTATCTTGCTTTAAAAAATCCAGAGTATTTCCTCTTGTATATCTCCTTGAGGCAGTTAATCGTGTTAATGAAGAAGTTTCTTCTATATGCTTTTGAAGGACAACTTTGGCATGCAATAATAAGCAATCCGGCTATTTCCTTGATGGCAAGTTTCTTAATTGTGATAGTTTTTGGCGCTTTGTTGCTAATGTTGCCTATTGCTACTGTCTCCAATCAATCCATGAGTTTTATCAATGCTGTGTTTACATCAACATCAGCAACCTGTGTAACTGGTCTGGTAGTCGAAGATACCGGTAGCTATTTCTCTCTCTTTGGGCAAATAGTAATATTAATTCTCATCCAAATCGGTGGCTTGGGTATTATGACCATATCAACAGCATTTGCCTTAATCTTTGGCCAGAAACTAACAGCCAAATTAGAGTCTGTTATGCAAAATGTTATGGGTGAATCAAACAGACTAAACCTCTTTCAATTATTGAAATATGTTGTAGGGATAACCATTTTTGTAGAGATTATCGGGGCTATTTTTCTATTTTTTACCTTCCAGAATATTTATCCCAGCACTTTGAAGGCAATCTATTTTTCTGTATTCCACTCAATATCAGCGTTTTGCAATGCCGGATTTGCCCTCTACTCCAATAGTTTTGAATCAATGGCTCATAATCTAAATATTAATTTTGTGATAACATCTCTGATTATACTTGGAGGATTGGGTTTTGTTGTGATCATGGATTTAAGAAGAAATATTTTCCATAAAGGTGGTCTCAAGAAATTAAGTTTACACTCTAAGATAGTGATTGCCTCGACTCTTACATTAATAATTTTTGGAGTTGTTGGCTTCTTCATTTCTGAGTATAACAATACCATGCAAGGAGAGAGTTTTAGTAATCGAATGCTGTCTTCCTATTTTCAATCTGTTACTTGTAGAACAGCCGGTTTTAATACTATAAATCAAGCAAATTTATCATATAGCTCAATATTACTTTCGATAATATTAATGTTTATTGGAGCATCTCCTGGATCGACAGGAGGTGGTATCAAAACTACCACTTTTGCCATCATAATCCTAGCTATAATCTCAATCTTAACCGGTAAGGGTAATGTTTCTGCTTATAGAAAAAAAATTCCTATTCACGAACTTAAAGAGGCGATTAGTTTAATTGGGATTTCAATAGGTTTTTTAATGTTATTATTATTTACCCTGTTTATGGTAAGTGATGGTAGTTTTCAAGAAATAACATTTGAGGCTTTTTCAGCCTTTGGAACAGTGGGTCTTTCAATGGGATTCACTAACAGTCTAAATTTCGCAGGAAAGATAATAATAATTTTACTTATGTATCTTGGTAGAATTGGACCATTAACAATACTCTATGCTTTAGCCCAAAGGGTTGTAAAAAAGAGAGTAAACTATTTAGAAGAAAACGTATCAATAGGATAGAAATATGGCAAGATTTTTTATTATAGGAATGGGAAAGTTTGGCACAGCTGTAGCATCAACCTTAACAGCTCATGAAGCTGAGGTGATTGGTATAGACAAATCAGAGCCTGTATTAGAAGAGGTTAAAGAGAAACTTACTTCAGCGATATGCTGTGATGCAACTGATGAAATAGCTCTCAAGCAGTCAGGAATCGAAGATGCAGATGCTGTTATTGTTGCAATTGGTAATAATATTCAAGCAAATATCATGACTTGTGCTTTATTAAAGAAGATTGGGATTGGTAGAATATATGCAAAAGTCGAAGATAATCTTCATAGAAGAATCTTAATCTCCTTAGGAATTGATGAAATCTATTTTCCGGAAGAGATTGTCGGGCAAAATTTAGCTAAACAATTAATTTTAGAAGAGATAGATCAGATTATAGAATTATCAGCTGGACATTTCTTAGCTGAATTAGTCGTTCCCAATGATTTTGTAGGAAAGAGATTGCAAGACTTAGACCTGCTAAATCTGTATGGTTTAAACGTAGTTACCATCAAATCAAAAGTTCTAGATATTACAGAAGAGGGAGAAAAGTTTATTAAAGAAAAACTTAATTCTTTACCGGGAGCTAATGATATCCTTAATGAAGGAGATAGGATAATAATTTTGGGATTAAGAACAAATATTGACAGGTTAATCAACAGTATTAAAAAAAAGGATAGATAGGTCATGAAAAAACGTTCTTTTTACAGTAGTATAAATATTTCATTATTGATAATTCTCTTTGTCTATATTACCCAAATAGTTATTTTACTATATCAATTTAATAGTAATCATGCAATAGAACAGATTATAAATGACTCTAAGAATATTATGTTTAGTTTCTTACTTCTGATTATTATAATATATATTGGGGTAATGATTTATCAACCAATTAAAATGAGAAGATCAATCAAGCAATTAAAACATGTTTTTGATGAATTCAGAAAAGGAAATTATGAGTATGATTTAGATAATCTTACTGAAACAATTGAAAAAGAGTATTCTCCCTTAGTTGAAGCTATCAAGAAAATGATGTCCAATATTATTCAGTTTGATAAGCTCAAAGAAGTTAAAATATCTGCTCATTATAGCAAGTTGAAAACACTTCTTTCACTTGTAAATGACGGGGCTATGATTATTGATAAATCTGGTGAACTTCTCTATATTAATGAAGTAATGCTAAATAAATTTAAGAATTTGAATTTAGAAGAGAATAACGATATCTTGGATACTGTGTTCCCGGATTATTTTGAAAAAACAATAAAAAAGTACATACACCAGGTTTTAGTAAAAAAAGAGAAAGATGAGCCTTGTTCTATGTATATTCCTGAACTTAATTTAGAATTCACTATTAAATCAGCTTTATATAAAAATCGAAATGGTGACTTTTTAGGAGCTGTCTTCATTCTTACAAAGTTTGAAGAGAAGAGTGAATCTGAATATAATGAAAATGAGCTTAATGATAATAAGGGAGAGTAGTGGGTAATATAGTTCTCAGTTTAACCTACAAAGGTCAAGAGAGTATGCGGATTGATAAATATTTAGCTAGTCTAAATTGTGATGAACTGTATTCTCGTTCTTTGATAGAAAAGATAATAATTCATAATAATGTTAAAGTTAATGGAATGGTCGTAAAAAAAAGCTACCAGTTATTACTTAATGATTTAATTGATATCGAGTTTCAAGAAGATACTTCTTCAGAAGCTCAAGCTGAAAATATTCCCTTGACTATCGCCTATGAAGATGATGATTTGGCTATTATAAATAAGCCGGAGGGTTTAGTAGTTCATCCCGGACATGGTAATTTGACAGGGACTCTTGTTAATGGCTTGATTTACCACTATGGGGACCAACTCTCCAATGAAAGAGGTGCTTCTCGCGTCGGAATAGTTCATAGAATAGATAAAGGGACATCTGGTCTTTTAATCATAGCCAAGAATAATTTAACCCATGCAAAACTAGCTGAAATGTTTAGAAATAAACAGATTAAGAAGATCTACAAAGCTATTTTAGTAGGATATCCCAAAGCAGATTCAGGTACAATTCAGACTTTTTTGCAACGCAGTAAAAGCAATCCCCTCAAAATTGCAGTTAGTGATTTTGGGAAAAATGCCATTACTCATTATCAAGTTGAGAAGTATTTTCATTACTTTTCCTTAGTAAATATAGAATTAGAAACAGGAAGAACTCATCAAATCAGAGTTCATTTCTCACACTTTAACAACCCTGTGCTCGGAGACAGACTCTATAGTAGTCCCGAAGAGGTTGCAACAAGAATCCCTTCAAATTATAAGAAAAGATTGTTCAATCTTTATGATAATATATTAACAAATCAAGCCTTACATGCCCATAAATTAGAGTTTACACATCCTATCACAAACAAATTTATCTCTGTGGAATCTGATCTCCCTGACTATTTTAGGAAAACAATAGCCTGGTTAGAATCAAACTTTTCCATTGATGATTAAGGAGAAAATATGTCTTATAAGTTCGCAACAATAGAAGAAGCTGTTGAAGATATTAAAGAAGGAAAAATGATCATCGTCGTTGATGATGAAGATAGAGAAAATGAAGGAGATATTATCTGCGCTGCAGAAAAAATAACCCCCGAAATTATAAACTTTATGATAACCCATGCCAAGGGGTTAGTTTGTACTCCCATGACTCATGAATCTCTGAAAAGATTAGAAATTCCGCTCATGACAGATAATATCACAGAGAAGCAAGGGACAAAATTCACGATCTCTGTAGATGGAGCTCATAATACGACAACCGGTATTTCTGCTCAAGATAGAGCAAATACTATTCAATCTCTAGTTGACCCTAGCTCAACTCCGGATGACTTCGTTAGACCTGGTCATATCTTTCCACTCAGAGCAGAAGCTGGTGGTGTTTTAGTCCGCGCAGGACATACTGAAGCAGCAGTTGATTTGGCTAAATTAGCTAAACTCCAACCGATGGGAGTTATCTGTGAGATTATTAATGAAGATGGGTCGATGGCTAGATTAAAAGATTTAGAAGGCTATTCTAAAAAGCATGGACTTAAAATTATCACTATTGCTGATTTAATAAAATATCGAAAAGCTAATGAAGAATTAGTCCAACTAATCTCAAAAGCAAAACTCCCAACACATTTCGGTGATTTTGATATCTATATTTTCAGAAGCACCATCTCCAATGAAGAACATCTTGCCTTAGTTAAAGGTGATATTGCCGATGGTAAAGATATGCTGGTAAGAGTCCATTCCGAGTGCCTTACCGGAGATGCTCTTTTTTCTGCTCGCTGTGATTGTGGTCAGCAGTTAGAGTATGCCTTTGATAGAATATCTGAAGAAGGTAGAGGAGTAATTCTCTACATGAAACAAGAAGGACGCGGAATCGGAATAGCCAATAAAATCAAGGCTTATCATCTGCAAGATCATGGACGCGATACTGTGGAAGCTAATTTAGAATTAGGTTTTCCTGAAGACCTAAGAGAATATGGGATCGGAGCTCAAATGCTTGCTTATCTAGGTGTTAAAGAAATGAGACTACTCACTAATAACCCTAAAAAAGTTGTAGGCTTAGAAGGTTATGGTTTGAAAATAGTAGCTCGCCTTCCTATCGAAATAGAAGCAATTAAAGAAAATCACTTCTACCTAAAAACTAAAAAAGATAAAATGGGCCACCTATTGAAGAATGTTTAGATAGAGAGAACTTTAGTAGTGTGGGAGTTTATCCCAAATAATGCAGTAGACCTTTGCGAATAGTGCTAGATTCTTCAGCAAAGCACTACTGCATTATTGATATTGGCCACTAATTAGACATAAGGAAATTAAATACTATCCAGCGTTCATCTAATTGATTTTTATTTAAAGCTAAAACTTCGTTTTCGCGATAAGGGATTTTACGATTTAAGTCTCTAAAATTAATGCTCTCTTTACCGGAGACTTCAGCTAAAAGACCATCCTCGATGAAATAGACACGATTATCAATTTCTAAAGTCTGAGTTAGTCCCTTAGTTTTATTTAAGAAATTTAGATATTTATAATATTTAAGAAGGATTTTTGCTTCAATTTTAATCTCTTCTGCCTTAATGAAGAGCAGGTCATTATGGTAATCATTATACTTTTGCCCTAACTTATCTGCCAAATCATTATTGGTTGATAAGTAGTAGTTATGAAGCAAAGTTTTAAGTTCTTTCAAATCCCCTCTTGTGCATGTAGAAATGCACCTTGTGGTCTCCTTCATCTCGCAAATTTCAGGTTTATCTGGACAGATTGGTAATTTTATATATTTATTCATAACAGACAAAAGATCACTAATGAAAAACCTACTGCGAAATGGTCCCAAATAAAGATGATTTGACTGAGTATTCTCCTTGATACTTAAATAAGGAGCCTTTTCCCAGTCAATAGCTAAATAGGAGTAATTCTCCCAGATATTGATATAATCATTGTAATAAGGAGTAAAGGATTTTATCAGAGTTTTATACCAGATTAGACTATCCATATCTGTTAGCTGAATTTCATAGACTAAATCTTCAGCCTTCTCCAACATCTCATTTACCTTATCATCATCTTTTCTCTGCTCTCTAAATTTGTTAATCCTAGCGAATAGGTTACTGGTTAACCCCGCAAAAATAACACTCTTACCATCTGTTAAATAATAAGTTGCTCTTATTTCAGGCAATTTTTGAATGGCTAACTCATCCTTCATTAATATCTTCATTTAGTTCCTCATAGTTGATTTTTATCCAACTTTATCTCATTAGTGATTCTTGTCTATTATATTTTTAGATTAAACCCGAATGGTGCAGTAGAGCTTTAGAGAAGAGTGCAGATTCTTTTAGCAAAATGACTTACAGAATTTGAAGGCATATAATATATATATTCCTGAAAATTATGGAAGTTACTTTTGCAAAAGAATATAGTGCTATTCTCAATGATCTACTACATTATTTGGGTTAAATGAATCCTTTTTAGAAAAAGTTTTTCCCAACACCTACAGAAAATAAAAATTTCAAACACCATGCTGAAGTGGGATATTCATAGTTTCCTCCAAAATTTTCGAGAAGAAAATACTTATAATCGACTGTTTCAAATTCAATCCCAAAACTTCCTAATACTAAAAAATTTGTTGACTCAATAGGTATTACTTCTACTCCATAAGTAGTAACTTTCCCATCTTTAAATCCATCATCTGCGTCATCTAAAAAGCCCTTAGACTCTCCAAAACCATAAACTAGATAGGTTTTATTTATCCAATCATTTCCTCCTGGAAAAGCAAAAGGATTGACCTTTAATAATATTTGCTTTGATGAATGATGCATATCGATGGTTGAAGTTTCTTCACTGATTAAATAATCTTCATTATCCATAAAACTGCCACTCCTCCATGACCATCGATATTCAGCTTGCAAAAACTCTTTGAATCCTACTTTTATTTGCAAAGATCTGTCAAATCCAAACAGACCAAACGTATAGGGATCCAGTAAGTCATCAAAATCACTTGAACCTTGAATATCAAAACCTATTCCTACACCAAAAGCCACATAAATACCAGTTGGAGGGTTTAGTTGGGTTATTCTTTCAGGGATTATATCAGACTCTTTTTCTTCACTGGCTGCGCTTTCTCCAATCTCAGTTTGATAGAAAATCTCATCACCAAAAACATTATTCACAAAAAATAATGGCATGATGAATATCAGAAACATTAACATTCTTTTCATTATTACTCCTTTGAATTTCATCTTGATATAGGTCTATTTCTTCCCAAACTATATCACTAGTTGATTTGTTTTCTTTGATTGTTTTAGATTGTTTCTTTTAAAGTTGTTTCTATTAAAATAACAAACTTTCTGTAATTGTATAATAAATAATCTTTTAACTCCTTTGTATCCAGGATAAACAAACTCTCTACCACTAAGACTGGTAGATATAGAAAGGTTTTTTTCCTGCGCTTTACCGAGTTTACCTGTTAAGATAAAAAATTCACTCTTGAATGTATCCATATTATCTCCATTATTGAAGCTACCTGGATTAAACCAGAAATCTACTTACCATACATTGCCAAGAGAACAACTTATCTTAACCAAGATTAGTGTGTTTAGTACCCTCTTTAGTTATAATAATTGCATTATTCAAATCAATTTATTTACTTATATATTTTTTTTGTCAAGGTAATATTAAAAAATTTTAAAATCTTTATCTAGACTGTTCAACCATCATGCTACCTTTTCCAATAGCTCATCTTTAAGGTAAGTTATTATATTGCCTATCTTAAGGTTTTCCTACCATTTTATAATGATTGAATATTGGTAATAAAGCCTCTTCTGTCGGACGGTGGAGATTCTCTCCGCCCCAAGCTGTAAGCTTGTTAGTATTAAATCCCGAAGGGATGGAAATATTATAGATATTTTCCTGCATGCTAGCAATAAGTCAATTCCAAAAGTATAGGGTAATTAATAACAAGTGTGCACTAATTGAGCCATTTTAAAAATTAAAGTATTGAATATCAATTATTTAATTTGAACAGTCTCCTTTTTATGAGACTGTTCAAGTAGGTTATCAACTTAACAATAACTTTAATTATCCTCATATTCGGTCAAAAGAAACTCTAGATAGTTTTCTTTATTAACAACTTTTGTTTCTATATCAGGATAACCTATGCAAAAGGATGAAGGGAATTTTACCTTCCGTTGAGGACTCCATTTAATTTCGTAAGCTCTCATTTGACTGTTAATATTTTCTACCAAATCAATTTCTTGTTGCTTAGTATTTCTCCAGAAATACTGATCAAAAAGAACTCTATGGTTAAGTAAATATTTTCTTCTTTCAGTTATGAAGTAGTTTTCCCAAAGAGCACCAATATCATTTCTCACAGCTAAGGGATTAAAGTTGTTCAAGAGAGCGTTTCTAATCCCATTATCCCAAAAATAGATTTTGGTAGATTTCTTTAGTTCATTTCTTATATTTCTACTAAAAGAGTTAAGTCTATAGATAATAAAGCTTTGTTCTATCAAGCAAATATACTTATCAACAGTTTTTCTATCCATTCCAAGAGTTCCTGCAAGTTCATTTAAAGAGACTTCACTTCCTATTTGCAATGCTAAGGCTACCAAAATCTTTTTTATCATATCAGGTCTTTTAATATCTTGAAAAACCAGCAAATCCTTAAAGAGATATGACCCTGCAATCTCCTTTATATAATCAATAGTGAGCGACTTCTCCAGATATACTTCAGGATAGTTACCAAAAATTAATCTTTGTTCCAATCCTCCTTTTACCGGCAGTATCCCATCATGATCATAAATTTCTTCTGAAGAAAGTGGAGGAATCTGAAATTCAAACTTCCTTCCCGTAAGGGGTTCATTTGTTTTGTTAGAAAGGTCTAAAGCTGAAGACCCTGTAATTATCAACTGAAGATTTGGAAGAGTATCAATTATTGATTTTAATTTAATACCAATATCTTCCACTCTTTGTGCTTCATCAATTAGCAGATAATCATATCGTGAGAATGACAGCTTTATCTGATCTTGATTCTTGAAATCAAACAAGTTTTGTCCATCTATTAAATCACAATTTACATATAGATAATTATCTATCTTTTCAGCCAAGGCATTTAAGATTGTTGTTTTACCAGTTCTTCGAGCTCCATAAATTATGATGGCCCTGTTTTTATGAAGATAATTATTAATCAATTTTAAAACTGTTCTTCTTATCATTTTCCACCTCTCAATGTATAATATAAACTATAGCTCCTATAAGTCAAGGGAAAAAAAGAATAATTTGGGATTCAATTCCCAAAATAATGGTATATTTTGGGATTCAATTCCCCGAATAATGGTATATTTTGGGATTAAGCCCTCTGAATAAAGGTAAATTTTTATTTAGGGTCAAAAAGACCAATCTTTATCTTTATCAGTAAAGTACCCGGAAGCAAGTACTTCTAGGCTACTATTAGACACATACCAATCTTCAGGACCATGAAAGATAGCATTAGAATTCTTCATATCTGCGGTTGTTTGTGCTGTGTAGATGCACATACCCTTTTGGGAATTAAGTGGATTTGGTAAGCACAGGGCGATCCTGAGGTTTTTACCTTTATAGCTTTTATCGGCTATGATTCTGTCAGAGTGAATTTCAAATGGCATTTCTTTACTAAACTTCTCCAATATCAGATTACTGGTCCAGGCACCGTAAATACACAGGTTTCGTTGGCTAAGATCCATTTTCAGAGCTCTTTGATCTGTTACTGCTTGGTAACCCCTTTCCATTAAGAAATCAAGTGAAGGGATTATATACTCCCGGACTCCCTCAACTCGATTAGGATCCGGATAAATTATCAAAAGATCATCCTCTGCATAAACATTATTAATTGGGCCTTGGAATTTTAGAAGGTCATCCAAGTCTTCATCAGAGATGGTTGTTCTCTCAATAAAGTACTGTGCTAAAGTGGGGAAAAAAGTAGCATAATCTACTTTTTCCTCTTTATGAGCTTCTTCATATTTCAGAATTCCTTGATAAGCGGAAGTGATAAATATGAATCCTTGACTTCTCTGTCCTTGCAAGAAGTTCGTATTATCGATTTGATAATACAATTCAGAAAGGCGGATATCACTAACACGGACAAGGTGTTCAGCCACAGTTACCCACCAAGAACCATAAGCTTGGGCCTCCATTTTATCGGCAATCTTTGCAAAAACTTGTTCATTTCCTTTAAAGATATCCCAGTGCTTTTCTACCAAAGGGTTAATAAATGAATGGGAAAATTCATGAAATAGCCAACTGGATACTTGTTTAAAATCGCTTTCTGAGATCTTACTAAAGTCTAGATCAACTACACAATAAGTATGTATTCCACCTTCTTGGTCCATTAAAGCTGGACCATAACCCCCAATTACCAGAGGTGAAATAGCGAGGGTATATGATGCGTGGCTATACCCGTACCAGTCTATCATGTGAGCTATCATATCCGGATATTTATTTAAAACATCTTCTGCATCACTTACTCGCTTTTGATAAAACTCTTCCTGGGAGGCAAAAAACCCTAGAAAATCGGTCATTTTGGCAAATTGACTAACCAAATTATAGAAATCATCTAATGCTACTTTTTGAGAGATATCTTCTAATCTTTGCAAATTCATCTCTTCTGAAGTAGGATCCCAATTAAAGCTTTTTTGCTTGCAAGTATAATCTTCATATAGGAGAAAACTACTCACGGGAAGATCAAAGGAATAACCCATAGATTCCATGTTTTTAAAGGTCTGAATTACAGGATGATCCTTATATTCTGAGAACCAATCATCAATCGACCTAGCATAATCCCCACTTTTATTTACCATCTTACTTCCTGCCAAGTATTGGATTATAGCTAAAAGTTCTAAACGTGGATCAATTGTAATTTTCAACAATCCACTACTTCCGCTAATACCCATTTCTGATTTTTCATTCCGGGATTCACTGTTCTCTGCAATAAGACACGTGGGTATGATACAAAGCAAAATAATGATAACACCCAGATACATTATATTAGTTTCCATAATTTCAGACCTCCTGTTTTTTTTCTTTCATCTTTTCCTATTATTTTGTAATTGTCAAGTATTAAACCCGAATGGTGCAGTAGAACTTTGATGAAGAGTGCTAGATTCTTTTAGCAAAATAAGTTACAGAATTTAAAGGCATATAATATATATATTCCTGAAA
>JAEKNW010000123.1 GCA_016838885.1 Candidatus Cloacimonadota bacterium | reverse complement strand
CCCTTTCAGGGTAAGGTTTTGTTTATCATCAATACCCGGGGTTGCAATCCCTTCAGGATTTTACCCCGGGCTAAACTATTTATCCCCTTTGGGGATTTATGACTAATCCTTTTCAACAAAAAAATATACTCTTAATAGTAAAATCACACTTGTAACTTTCTCTAATACATCTAATATGCTATAATCAATGTCTATTTTTGACCACTAGACTTGAACTTGAGCCAATTATTCTTATATTGTAAACAGCATTTTAAGAAAAGTTGTCAGATTTCAATTTTGATCTTTATCTGAAAGCAGACTAAATCCCACATTTTCCTATTGCCACAAATAGGCATTACAAAAGGGTTTGCCTAATGATGCCTTTAAGTATCTCGATGAATCATCGGGATTTCATCGAGATACTTAAAGGAATGACTAAGGTTTCCCTAGGATTAGACTAAGGACTATGATATTATTATTGTAAATCATGTTCCAAAAAAACTAAGGTGTTTTTATTAAGTTCCCACACTACTTGAGAAAGAGCCAATTTTTCTTCTGAAAAGTGAAAACAGGATTAGCTAAACACAAAAGCACTTTTTCTAAACACAAAAGCACAAAAGTTTCACAAAAGCACTAAAAAGAGGGTAATGAAGATAATCCAAGCTTTTTCAGCTTAGAACGGGCGGGAACGCCCACCTTCCGACCATGGGCTCTATATCTGTTTCCATTCACAAAATAATTCGTGTGAAAGATCTTCTTTCTTTTCGGTGTATTCTGTGTTTTCGGTGGCTAAGTTATCTTCTTTCTTATCCGTGTTTATCTGTGTTATCCGTGGCTAAAGCTCTTCTTCTTCTTCGTGTAATTAGTGTAATTCGTGGATAGACTTTCTTCTTTTTATTAGTGGCGGACAAGCTGTCCATCTCCCTTCGCTAAAGCTTCGGAAGAAAAACCGTCCGACTGAAAAGGCTTTTATCCGTGTTTATCTGTGTTATCCGTGTTTATCTGTGTTATCCGTGGCTAAAGCTCTTCTTCTTCTTCGTGTAATTCGTGTAATTCGTGTAATTCGTGGATAGATTATCTTCAATCTCCATACACCGGATTTTCCACTTTACCCATAAAGAGAATATTTTGATTTAGATCATCTTGGATAAGAAAGATAAAGGGATGATCAGCAATAAATTCTCTTTTTTCATATTGAATTGGCATACTTCTGGTAACCATAGCAACAACAGTAGCAGCTGCAGCTTCAGTTCCTTCTTCATTAACATCAATAATTGCTTTATGTTTTACCGTTCCGATGATAAGTTCATTAGCAGATTTAGCGGTGAAGGCTCTTTGCATTCCTAGTTGTTTTAAAGGCTGGCTCATTTCAGCATCAAAATCAAATTTGAATTTTGGAAGTTCTACATAAACATCATAAGTTTTAAGTTTTTTCTTCCAGTTTTCTATCATCTCAGAAGAAAGCTTATCTTTCAAGTCAGATAAATTATTATCACGAGGAAGTATTAGCAACATAGATAAATCTCCACCCTGATAGTTAAGCTTCAAAATTTGAGCTTCTTCTGTTTCGGTATATGCTAAATTAGCACGTTGAGACATGAAATCAACCTGTTTTTGCTCCATCTTTGAGTTATGGAATATTTTCTCTTTTGTAGTTTTTTTGCTAAACTCCTCCTGCCAAGACCCTTTAAAATAGATAGCATTAGTTAGTAAGAGATGGGTATTCGCATTGATATCATCACCACTAATAATCTTATCAATCATCCCCTGAGTCTTTGCATTGCACCACTCATTCACGCGATTTGCTGTTATACCCGGTTGATTATTATCAAAAGTTAGTGCTTTCCCTAAATAGAATTTCTCGATAGTCTCTTTTCTTATCTCTTCTAAAGGATATTTTTCTTCAATCCAAAGGGCATTAGCTAGATTTAAAGCATAATATTCATTCTCAACTTCATAACTCTTCAAGATTGTTTGATAACCTTCCCTAATAGAGTTAATATCTTTAGGAAGTCTTAGTCCTTTTCTTATAACCTGAGAAATCTCCTCATTTGTTGTCTCTGCTGCCATTGCTAAAGCATTGGAAATACTGAAAGAAGAAAAGACCAGATTCTTGTCTTCTTGGTCGAGCAGTTTGAATAATACTAGAGATAACTTGTTATTAGCATCAGAAATAGAATTTACTTCCCCTTCTTCAAACTCTTGCAAATACTCCGGATTCATGGCAATCTTCTCTTGATTATTCCTGGTGCAATTGCTTATAACTAACATAATTAATAGCAAAACTATTGTATATATGGTACTTTTCATCCTAAACTCCCTATTATTTAATAATTATAGTCTTTGCTTACAGATAATATTGTCAAGACTCATTTCGGTTCTCTCGCTCTTAGCCCATCTGAGTCTGTTGTGGAAGCAAGGGTGCTTCCATTCCATACAACCCTTGCTCCACTTTCTTTTATCCTATCAATATATTTCTCAATCTTTATAAACCGGATATTCAACCTTTCCCATAAAGAGGATATTTTGATTGCGATCATCTTGAATTACAAAAATGAAGGGGTGGTCAGCAATGAATTTTCTCTTTTCATATTGAGGTGACATGCCGTCCGTCATAAAAACACCAGTAACAGCTGCAGCTTCGGTTCCTGCTTCATTCACATCAATAATAGCTCTATGTAAAACTTTATCAATATATAATTCATCAGCTGTTTTTCCGACAAAAGCTCTATCCATTCCAATTTTCTTTAATACTTCATTAAGTTCAGCATCAAAATCAAATTTGAATTTTGGAAAGTGGACTTCTACTTCATAAATATCTAAGTTATTATTCCACTTAGCTAGCATTTCTGATTTTAAGCTATCTTTCAAAGCTCTGATATCATTCTCTCTAGGAAGAATAACTATCATAGACAAATCTCCCCCTCTATAATTCATCTTTAACACCTGAACATTATCATCTTCTGTATAGGCAAATTTCTCATTAATATTCATAAAGTCGACTTGAGATTCTTGTTCAGCTGAGTTATAAAAAGTTCGTTGGGAAGTATTATACACTTGAAACTCTTCTTCCCAAGACCCCTTAAAGTAGATGGCATTAGTTAAGATTAAGTGAGTTCGACCATGAATATCACCTGCATTAATAATCTTCTTTATCATTCCATTTGTTTTTTTATCACACCATTCATTTACCTGATTAGCTGTAACAACCGGTTGCAGATTATCAAAAGATATTGCTTGCCCTAAGTAGTATTTTTCAATATTTTTTTGCCTTTCTGACTCAAGAGAATATTTCTTATCCACCCAGACAGCGTTAGCTATATTTAAGGCATATTCTTTGTTTTCTTTTCCATAATTAGCAAGTATGGATTGATAGCCTTTTCGGATAATTGAAGTATCATTGGGAAGACGCAAACCTGACCTGATAGAATTAGAAATCTCTTCATTTGTTGTCTCTGCAGTCATTGCTAAAGCATTTGAGATAGAGAAAGAAGAAAAGATTAAATTTTCATTATCTTTATCGAGCATTTTGAATAGTATAACAGAGAGTTTATTGTTGGCTTCTGAAATTGAATAATCCATATCTGAATCACTATCGGAATCAAATTCCTTTAGAAATTGTTGAACTTCCTCAGGACTTATTTCTTTTTCAGTTTCTTGGACAATTTGTGGTGTTACTTCTTTAACAAACTCCACTTCCACTTGCTCCTTTTTGTTACAGTTAGCTAGAACTACTAATAACAAAAGCATCATAAAACTAATAGAAACTTTTTTCATAATATTTTCCTTTGTTTATTGTGTGTAACATCTAATATAAGTAAATATACTTATTCCCGCCTTGGGCTTGAATAACCCCTTTTAATTCTAAATTCATTAGGAGGGATGATAACTTTGACATTTGAATTTTGGTATTAATAATGATCTCGTCATAATAGACAGGTCTATTCTCTTGTTTTATATAGTTATAGACAACTTTTTCTTCATTAGATAACTCAGGAAAAATGGTTAGTTGTTCTACATAATTAGTATTGATAAAAGAGGAGAGGATGTCTTCGGATTCAGTAACCATCCAAGCTCCATTTTTGATAAGATAATTTGGTCCT
Organism: Candidatus Cloacimonadota bacterium; assembly: GCA_016838885.1. Classification (GTDB taxonomy): domain Bacteria; phylum Cloacimonadota; class Cloacimonadia; order Cloacimonadales; family JAFGVF01; genus JAEKNW01. The sequence continues at coordinate 8,693 of JAEKNW010000123.1, read as the reverse complement.
TCTGAGAGGGGATTATTAATCTGCCCTGGGATAGCAAAGAGTTCCTTATTTTGATCTATGGCATATTTAGCAGTCAACATAGCTCCGCTAGACTTTTTGCCTTGAACGACTAAGGTCCCCATGGAAAGAGCAGAAATTATTCTATTTCTTTGGGGGAAGAAGTATCTTTCAGCTACTACTCCGGGAACATATTCTGAACAAATAGCTCCATTCTCGATAATTTTTTCAGCTAGTCTTCTATTTTCAGGGGGATAAATCTGATCACAGCCAGTAGCCATGACAGCCAGGGTTTTACCTCCAGAAGCCAGACAAGCCTTATGGGCAATTGTATCTACTCCGTAGGCAAGTCCACTCACGATAATAACCCCTTTAGCAGAGAGTTCTCTGCTTATCTTCTCAGTAATATACTTGCCGTAATTATCTGCTCTTCTGGTCCCAACAATTGCCAGAGTGTTGTTCCAAGCATCTTGAGGTAATTGACCACGATAGAAAAGCATTAAAGGTGGTGAAAAGATATTTCTTAAGCCTTGCGGATAATCTTTGTCTAAACAAGTAAGATATTTAATCTCATAATTTTCAATAAGCTTACAGACTTGCTCAAAATTATTAACTCTTTTATTATCTCTAATTTGATCAAGTACCTTCCTAGGAAGATCAGGCAGGTCTAAATCCTGCCCCATAAAATTACTCGGTTCACCATATAAATCTAATAGTCTTTGACTATATACTCTACCAATCCCCTCTGTCTGTTGAAACCTTAACCAAGACTCAAGATGCTGAAAATCCATAACCTATAACTCGTCCTCTCTTTTAATTATATTAAACAATCTTCTTTTCAATTTATCTAAATTTTTTGTCGATACAGAAGAAATCGCCATAATTTCCTCATCTAGTTTGCTAGAAAATTCTTTCTTAAGTTTGTTGATAATCTCATCCACGCTATCCTTAGTAAGAGTATCTAATTTACTAAGAGCAATAAGATGCGGCTTTTTATCCATCATCGGGTCGTGATTGATTAACTCGTTACGTAAAACTTCATATTGATTAAGGGGATCTTCATCGTTAATATCAATTAAAAAGAGAAGAACTTTTGTTCTCTGAATATGCTTAAGAAATTGAATACCTAAGCCTTTTCCTTGAGCTGCACCCTCAATTAATCCGGGAATATCTGCCATGACAAAAGAGTCATAATCTTCTAATTGAACAACCCCTAAAGAAGGTTCTAAAGTGGTAAATTCATAATCTGCAATTTTAGGACGGGCTGCTGAAATTGAACTTAGCAAGGTCGATTTTCCTGCATTTGGAAATCCCACTAAGCCAACATCTGCCATTAATCTCAACTCTAATTCTAACTTTTTTACTTCTCCATCTTTTCCGGGAGTTGAATAGCGAGGAGCTTGGTTGATACTATTAGCATAACTTGAATTCCCTCTACCTCCTGCTCCACCTTTGGCCACCAAAATCTGCTGTCCTGGCTCTGTAATATCACCTATTTTAATTTTATTATGGGGATCTGTAATATCATAAATTACTGTTCCAAGTGGAACATAAATGATATTAGCCTCTCCTGTGGCACCTGTCATGTTAGATCCACCACCGTTAACACCATTCTTAGCCCTAAACATTTTATTGAAACGGAAATTTATCAATGTATTTACATTGCCTTCCCCCTCAATTATGACATTTCCACCATGACCACCATTGCCACCGTCCGGACCACCTTTGGGCACAAATTTCTCTCGGCGAAAACTCAAACAACCATTCCCACCTTTACCGGCACTTACTTCTATTCTAGCAAAATCTATAAACATAATTCCTCAATTTTTTATTTAAATTTACTTTCACAAATACCATTATCTTAACTATCTAGATTGAGTCAAGAAGATTGTTTATTAGTAAGAATGAAGGAGGAATTGGCCTACAAAGCTGTCGCTCCTCTAGAACTGGGGGGAATAGTTTGGTATCTCTTATCTACAAAGGTGCCCCTCTTCTGGAGCTTTGAAAATGGCACTATATTCTTCTGCACTCTTCCCTAAATTTCACCTACATCATTCAGGTTTAAATAAAAAATAAAGAAAATTCTTTACAACTTTTAAAGACTTTCAGTTAATGATAAAATAAATAAAAATACTAAAAAATCCTTTCCTAAGAGAGAAAATTAAAGGAGCGATATGGATAATGTATGGGAGATAGGGGTTGAATTAACCCTGAAAGAGAAGAAACATAGAAACCTAATTGCCAGTCAATTAAAATGTCCTCGCACCATAGCTACGCTTCTAATCAAGAGGGGTTTGAATACAATGGAGGCTATAGAGGATTTTCTCAATCCGACATTGAGCCAGCTTCATGATCCCTTTCTCTTTAAAGATATGGGAAAGGCAGTGGACAGAATTTTAGAAGCTATTGATAAAAATGAGAAGATAACTATCTATGGAGATTATGATGTAGATGGGACGACTTCGACATCTGTTCTTTTGTTAGGGCTTACTAAGTTGGGAGCAATCATTGATTACTACATACCTCACAGAATGATAGATGGATATGGACTCTCAATCTCAGGTTTAGAACAGATTCAAGAGAATGGAACAAAGTTAATTGTTTCTGTAGATTGTGGAATAAATGCAATTGAGGAAGTAGAACAAATTCATGCTTATGGGATGGAAATCATTATCACAGATCATCATAACCCTAAAGATGAACTCCCTAATGCTTTAGCAATAATTAATCCTAAGGTTGAGAATTCAGGCTATCCTTTTGCTAAATTGGCAGGAGTGGGTGTTGCTTATAAACTTTTAATAGCCATTTATATGAAGTTAGGTATTGATACAGAAGATAACATCTCCAAGTATTTAGATTTAGTGGCTTTAGGAACAATAGCCGACATCGTGCCTTTAGATGGAGAGAATCGTGTTCTTTCAGCCCTAGGCCTTAATCATTTAATAGAAAAGAATAATTTAGGATTAAAGGCTTTGATAGAATTTGCTAACTTAAATCAAAAGACTTTAAATTCATCTGATATAGTCTTTGGTTTAGCACCCAGAATCAATGCAGCAGGCAGAATGGGTAGTGCTGATATTGCAGTCGAACTTCTAGTCTCCAACGATGAAAATCAGAGTAAGGAGTTAGCTGAAAACATCGAACATCAGAATTCTCTTAGACAACGTGAGGACCAGAAAACTTACAAAGAAGCCATAGAAATTATTGATAAAAAATATAAGAATCTAGATGAGACAGTCTTGATTATGCTGTCTTCGGATAGCTGGCATCAAGGAGTAATAGGTATAGTTGCTTCCAAATTAGTGGAGCAATTTAATCGCCAGGTAATCATGATTTCGGTAAAAGATGGGATAGGTTCAGGTTCGGGACGAAGTATCCCAGAGTTAGATCTCTTCCAAGCTTTGACAGATAATGAAGATGATTTAATCAGCTTTGGTGGTCATAAATATGCTGTAGGCTTAACTCTTTATCAAGAGTATATTGATATCTTTGAAAACAAACTTTCTGATTATCTTAAACATAAGCCCTATTCTCATAATATTCAGAATACTATTTCCATAGATTCCCACTTAGAACTCTATGATATCAACAAAAACTTTTTAGCTTGGATAGAAAAGTTTTCACCCTTTGGTTCAGGTAACAAACGACCTGTCTTTTATACTGAAAAGGTTAATGTCTCAACTTATCCTTATATCGTGGGAAAGAATCATCTTAAACTTAAAGTCATAAAAGATGGTGTTGAACTTGATCTTATAGGCTACAATTTAGGTGATTATTTAACATCTCTTAAAAAGAATTCATCCTTAGACATAGCCTATTCAGTTGAAGTTAATACCTTTTTTAAGAAAATGACAATTCAGGGTAAATTGTTGGATTTGAAGATTAATACCAAGTAGTTGCTTATGTTAAGAAAACAATCTTATATTCTCCTCTTTTTAATGTTATTAGGGTTAGGATGTTCGCAAACTAGAACTATCCAAGCAGATATTGCAGAAGTTAATAAAGTTGGTAACTTAACCCTCGACTTTATCATTAATGATCTTGCTTATGATTCTAATACCAGAACTTTATATATTGCAGAAAAGTTTAAGGATTATATCTGGATTTATGAAGATTTTAAGTTTATAAATAAATTTGGGGGCAAGGGGAACAATAATTCATCCTTCCAACTCTTAACCGATTTAGAAGTTTCAGAAAATGGTAATTTGCTAGCTTTAGATAATTTACAGAAAAGAATCGCCATCTTTGATAAAAATGGGATTTATCGTAATAATATTTCCTTAATAAGTTATCCTAATCCCAGTAAATTTACTCTGGGAAGTGATGATTTACTCTATCTTCATGACAGTAATAAACAAGAGATTATTATTATCAACTTACTTACTTTTCAAGAGTTTATGAGATTTGGTCAATTCGAACTTGACCTGCCTCAAGCCATAAGATTTAATAGCAATCATATAAACATCACCAGGCCAGATTTATCGACTGACTTCTTTAACTCCTTAGGTGGATTCAATGATAATTATCCAACTCTGACGGTCAAAGATGAGTATGGCAATACTATCTCCCTCCAAAACAAATTTATCTATATAAATAACCAACCCACAAGTCCCTTAATCATTGAGAATATTCCCCTGGGAATGTTTCTTAAAGGCAATCACCTAGTAATTTATACCCAAAACGAAGTTTTAATATATAATTTAACCTACCATAATTTTAACTAACGAGATAAGAGATGAATGAATATAAGAAAAATTTACCACCCTATTTAACCATAATTTTATCAGCCCTTGCTTTAGGATTAAGCAGATACCCCGGAACTATGGGTATTTTCGTTTTTATCGCCCTTATCCCCCTTTTTAGATTTTTCGATAGCGGGAAAAAAAATAGCTTGCAATTATTTAGAGCCGGAGCACTTTTTTCATTAGTAAATATTCTTGTAGCTTATCATTGGATTGGACTAGTTACAGTCCCCGGCGTTATCGGGATTATTATTCTTTTCTCTCTCTACTACTGGGGAGTATTTGCCTATATAAATCAAATTTGGCATAAAAAAGAATGGTTAAAATGGCTGGGATTTATCTCAATTTGGCTCTCCTTTGAATTCTTTCTCTTTTATACAGAGTTTCGATTCCCCTGGTCAAATGTTGGCTACGCACTGAGTAACTTTAACATATTTGTCCAAATTGCTGATCTAGGCGGAATCCACTTAATCTCCTTTGCTGTTATCCTGGCTAATATTTTTCTTTATCGCTTATTATCTGGAGCTAGAACAGCCTTATACTTGTTATTAATCCTCTTCTCAGTCTGGTTGGGCTACGGTTACATCAGATTTAATAGCATTGAATTGGAACTCCAAGACATTAAAATCATGATGATGCAACCTTCTATTCCTACTAATAAATTCGACATTCCAACCCAAGATATCCTTGATATCTACACAGAAAGAACTCGCTTAGCTTCCTATAATAATTTGGATCTTTTTATCTGGCCTGAAGCTGCTGTTACTGATTTTCCCCTTAGAAATCATAGCACTTCAAATAAAATCAAAGCTATTGCTGAAGAGTTCAAACTTAATATCTTCTTCGGTACAACTGACGCTGTGCAAGCTCCTGTAGAACATCCTGAAGACTTCTATTTTTACAACACTGCAACTCTCTTAAGATATCCTGAACTTACTTATGAAAAACCTTATTATAAGATGTATTTAGTCCCTGTGGGTGAAAGAATGCCCTACCTTAACCTTTTCCCTTTCTTGTGGAAATTAGAATTTGGACAAGCCAACTGGGAATTCGGAAAAGAACTAAAATACTACACTCTCCAAAATAAAGCAGGTAAAGAATATACTTTTTCACCCCAAATCTGCTATGAAATTCTCTTCCCGGACATCTCAAATCAGATGGTTCGAGAGGGTGCTGATTTTATAGTTAATCTTACTAACGACGCTTGGTTCTATCGTTCTATTGGTACTTACCAACATGCTATGATGACCAGAATTAGAGCCATCGAAACTAGAACTCCTATTATTCGCTCTGCTAATACCGGACACTCAGTCGTTATTTCCCCAAATGGAAGAATTGAAACCTATTCCAAACTCTACGATGTAGCTAATTTTCAAGCTCCTGTTTTTACCACAAAAAGCAAATCTCTCTTTGTCTATTACCTCTATTGGTTTCCTTATATCTTCCCAATTTGTGCTTTTTTTATTTTTTTACTTGCCAAATTTAAATATAAAAAATGAAATTGTTTTTAATGATAAACCTTTCACTATTAATGCATAAAGAGACAATGAAAATGATCAGACATAATGCCCTGTTCATACTTGAATAAAAAAAAGTTTTTTAAGGATAAGATGGAAAAACTATATTATACGATAACCGAAGTTAGTAAACTCTTAGACATAAAACCCTATGTCATAAGATATTGGGAAACTGAGTTCCCACAGATTAAAAAAAGTAGAAAAAGCGGAAGAAATAGACGCTACTCTGCTAAAGAATTTGAAACCATCTCCCTCATAAAACACCTCCTCTATGATAAAAAATACACTATCAAAGGTGCTAAACAAGCCCTCCAAGATGGTATTGAAGATCAATCTACCACTAGCAAGATTGATACCCCTCTAACTCCTCAAGAACAACTTAAAAATATTAAATCGCTGCTTTCTAATATTAAACAACTAGTTCAACAATTTAAATAATTTTTTTATCGTTGAATCGTTGATTTGTTGAATCGTTGATTTGTTGAATCGTTGATTTGTTGAATCGTTGATTTGTTTAGTTGTTTAATTGTTAAAGAAATAAATTATTAAATTATTAAATTGTTTAGTTGATGAGAAAGGTTGTCTTTAACTTTTAAAAAAATCCTCTCTATCTCTCTATCTCTCTATCTCTCTATCTCTCTATCTCTCTATCTCTCTATCTCTCTATCTCTCTATCTCTCCGCTTCCAGCGAAAACTCTTCCTACTTCACTAACCCTAATATAGCCAGCAAAGCCATTCCTATCATTAAAAATCCTGAAGCCTTACGCACAATAATTTGAAACTTACCTGAAACCAGCTTCTTGAAGTGTCCCACAATATATGACATCGCTATCCACCAAGATACGGACCCCAACATAATACCTCCAACCACGGTTGGGATATCAAAACTCTTTTTCTGAGGATCTACTATTATATGGAAGAGAATAAATATTTGGAGAAAAACGAAAATAGTGGGGGGATTTATAATAGCAATTAAAAAAGTATTTCGAAATTCATGATGAAGCTTAGGAGGTTTCTTGGGCTGTGCTACATTTTTTTTCAACAAAATCCTTAGCCCAATAAGTGTCAGCACTGAGGCACTAACAATCCTAACTATAACACTATGATTACTTAAAAACTCATCAATCTGCATGACCCCAAGAGATGCTATTAAAGCAAATATTGTATCTGCTGTGGCACTTCCCAACCCTGCTGCCAAACCATTTTTACGTCCCTTCTCTAAAATTCTGTGAAGTGCATAAAAAGTGATCGGACCGGATGGCATAGATGTTATCACGCCTGTAATAAATGCTTTTATAAATAGTATTATGTTCATATATTCTCTTGTTTTTTTCAATATTTTATTAAGATTACTAAAATGCTAATTGACAGAATCTGTAAAGTTTTTTTTCTTAAAAGAAGAAAAATTTAATTTTAAGAGTATAAAAAATGATTGTTATTGGAATATTTTTTTTAGGTGTTCTTGTTGGAACGATTTGTAAGAAGTATCACAAGCTGTTTTCTTTCAGCGAGATTTTGACTACTGTCAGCCTCTATCTCTTATTGCTATTCTTAGGGATATCCATTGGAGGTAATTCTGAAATAGTTAGCAATATGACCCAGATTGGCATGAAAGGACTTTTCTTTGCACTGGCGTCTGCTTTAGGATCTATTCTCCTTATTCTCCCTCTCTACCTCATCTTCCCCAAGAAGGATAAATAATGGCCAACTCCCTTAAACTTCTTTTAATCTTTTTAGGAGGAATTGCCTTAGGTTTACTTAAGTTTATTCCTGCTTCTGTAGATATCGACAAAATCTCAGAGTACTTACTTTACCTACTGGTTTTTGGCATTGGAATTACCATCTCCCGTTCTGAAGGGATTCTTAAAATCGTTAAGACTTACCACCTTAAACTCTTTCTTCTGCCCTTGCTGATTGCTATTGGAAGCCTCTTAGGAGCTCTTCTCTTAGGCTTCTTTTACTCTGATATTACCATAAAACATAGTTTAGGCTTGGGAGCAGGACTGGGCTACTATAGTCTATCAAGTCTGATGATCTCCCAATACGGCTTCAAAGAGATTGGAGCAATTGCTCTCATCAGCAATATTATCAGAGAAATTTCAACCCTCATCTTAGCTCCCCTTATGATTAAATACTTGGGAAGATTTTCACCTATCGCCAGTGCCGGAGCTACCTCTATGGATACAACCCTGGCTGTAATTATCAAATATACTGACAAAGAGAATGCCATAATCTCAATGTTTAATGGAGTTACTTTGAGTATTATGGTACCCCTGCTCATTACCCTAATTTATGAATTTGCATAAACTTGATTAAGGCTTACTTTTTCAGTAGATATTAAACCCGAATGGTGCAGTAGAGCTTTAGAGAAGAGTGCAGATTCTTTTAGCAAAATAGCTTACAGAATTTGAAGGCATATAATATATATATTCCTGA
>JAEKNW010000122.1 GCA_016838885.1 Candidatus Cloacimonadota bacterium | reverse complement strand
AATTAAATGGCTCTGTATATGATAATGGGTGGCTCTATTTTATAATATAAGTGGCTCAACATAATGAGACTGGGTGGTTCTTTGGAGGGTATTATTCAAGAAGAACCATAATTTTTGCAATAGTTAAAAAACAATCCCAACTTCAACTAAATGCAAAGTCGATTTTTCAAGCCTTTTTCCCACAAACTAATTAAGTAATTTTTAGTGTTTTTGTGAAAATTTAGTGTTTTTGTGTTGAGAAGAGTTCTAGTTTCTTAGGGAGAATAAAAAAACTATTGACAGCAATCAACTTTAAATTTTTAAATGAATGGAATTAACGCTTAAAAATGCACCACTTTAGGTGAAATAAAAAACTAATGAAGGAAATTGGACATAATATGCAATTACATCAGAGATTTATTGAAATAGCTAAGAAGTATCCAAATGATATAGCTATAGTGGATGTTACAGCTGGTAAATCAATAACTTATGGGAAGCTTCTATTAGCGTCATTGGTTCTTACTGAGAAATATAAGAAGTATCCGGAGAAAAATATTGGGGTAATGATACCTACTTCATTTGGGTGTATGGTTACTACAATTGCCTTATTAATGGCTGATAAGACTCCTGTCATGATAAATTACTCTGTGGGAGCTTTACAAAATGTTCGATATGCTCAAGAGAAATGTAATTTCATGACTACAATAACAACTGAAAAGCTCTTAGATAAGTTAAACATTAAACCTATCGAGGGGATGATTAATATAGAGGATATTCTAGCAAAGGTTAATCTTATAGATAAAGTTAAGGGTATGACTATCTCCAAACTTCCAACAAAGATGATTCAAAAAATTGTTCATAAGGGAAGCAGAGAAGAAAATGCTGTCATCTTATTTACAAGTGGATCAGAGAAGGACCCAAAAGCAGTTCAACTATGTCATCGTAATATAATGCATAATGTTAATGGATTTACAAGGGTAGTTAATGATATTAAGAATGAAACTTTTTTAGCAAATCTTCCCTTATTTCATGTATTTGGAATAACCGTTACCTTCTGGACTCCCCTTCTTTATGGAGGCAAGACAGTAACAATTGCCAATCCTTTAGATTATAAGCTTGTTTGTAAATCTATAAAGAAGAATCAAGTTACACTTATGGTAGGAACACCAACTTTCTATCATGGTTATTTGCAGAAGTCTGAGCCTGGTGATTTTGCATCAGTGAATACGGCTATTTCCGGAGCTGATAAGCTACCCCGTCAAATTAGAGATGAATATCTTAAGAAGCATAACCTTGAACTTTTTGAAGGTTATGGTGCAACTGAAACCAGTCCGGTTATTAGCACCGGTTATCAGGGAAACAATAAGATTGGTACAGTAGGGAAGCCTCTACCGGGAACTAAAGTGAAAATAGTTGATAGAGTTACAGGTAAAGAAGTGAAAGCTGGTGTGGAAGGGAAAATCTTAGTTAAGGGTGATTTAGTAACAATAGGTTATTACAACGACTATGAAGAGACTTCTTTGCGGATAAGAGATGGTTGGTATGACACAGGTGATATGGGGATTATCGATGAAGATGGCTATATTTCTCATCGAGGAAGGCTAAGAAGATTTGTGAAGATAGGTGGAGAGATGGTATCATTGACCAAGGTAGAATCTGTATTAGAGACTATTTTACCTCCTGAAACTCTCTGTTGTGTTGTTGAAGTACCTAATCTCAAAAAGGGAGCTGAAATTGTGGCTGCTGTAACTACTAAAGAAATAGAAGCAAAGCAAATTCATAAATATATGAAAAAAGAGTTGCCTAGTTTAATGGTACCTAAAGAGTATTATGTTTTAGATGAACTACCTCTCATGCCTTCTGGAAAAGTGAATTTTAGAAAAGTAGAAGAGATCATTCGTGAAATGCATAACGCCCGCAATAAATAAGGAAATTAATGAGAATAAAATTAATTATAGCCTTTTTACTTTTCAGTGCTTCCTTGTCTTGTCAGATTGAATATAATTATCAGCAAATTAAGCATTGGTTTTTCTTTCCTTTACTTGCTTATACAGAAGAAACTTCTCTTGTTTATGGAGGTGTTGTAATTTATGATACAGCCAAAAGTAAGGAAAACTTTGATGGCCAATGGTCCAATGTGATTCAACATTCTCTTAAAAATCAATTTAGATTTATTTCAAAAGCTAATTTTTCTATGCTAGAAGATTATTCAACTTCTTTTGCTTTAAGAACCAGAAGCTGGCCTACTACTATCTATGAGTTTGGAAACGAGAGTGATAAAAATTCTGAAACTAAATATACTGAAACCGAGTACAGTCTTGAACTTAATCTATACCGTAAACTCTATAGGTATCTTTCTTTGGGGGTAAATAGTGAAATTGGTTATCTCCAAGTCTCTAAAAGAGATGAGAATGACTATATAGATTGGCAGAAGACTTTAGGAAATGATGGAGGTTGGTTTAATGGACTTGGTTCTGTCTTGAAACTTGATACAAGAAATTTAGTAAATTATCCCTCAAGAGGAGTCTATTACAGAATATCTTATAGAAATTATAGTCCTAAGTGGGGAAGTGATTATGAGTTTGGGATGACAGAAATTGACCTAAAAAACTACTTTTCAACATCACCTAATCTGATTCTAGCTACACATTTAGATGCAAAACTTACCCATGGAGATGTTCCTTTTCAGCGCTTAGCTAAGCTTGGAGATAGACTTCGTGGATTCTCATCTAGAAGATTCATGGATAATCACAGAATTGCAGGTCGAGTTGAACTTAGAACTTCTCCCTTTTACAATGGGATTTACACAAGGGCAGGATTTGTTCTTTTTGTCGAAACTGGTAAAGTTGCAAATGAGTTAGCAGAAATAGATTTTTCTGATCTGAAACTCTCTTATGGAACAGGTTTTAGATATAAACTCACCAACTCGGAAGATAAGTTAAATATGAGATTTGACATCGCCTTTACCCAAGAAGGTTATTCAATAAATATCTCAGCTTACGAAGAATTTTAAAAATTCTTGACTAATTTACCACTAAAAAAATTCTATTCTTTAGAGATAAAAAACAGATTAACCTAATTATGTACTAAGGAGAATGTTAATGGCAACTAAATCCAAAAAAGATAAAATAATTTTAAATGTAATTCCTTTAAGAAAGATGATTCAAGTTCCTAAAGTTGTGGTTCCAATCCTAATCGGAAGAAAACAAACTTTAGAAGCAGCTAAGGATGCAATCGAAAAAAATCAATCAATTTTATGTATTCCGCAAAAGAGTGATGATGATTTTCAAGAATACCCTACTTCACGAGATATTTATAGATTCGGGACAATGTCGCTCATTTCGCAAGAATTCCCTTTACCTGATGGTAACTTGAGACTTCTCTGTGAAGGGTTGGAGATGGTTAAGGTGAAAAGGTTTTTTCAAACAGGAAACTTTATCAAAGCTGAAGTGGAGATTATCGAAAAAGTCATTAGTGCTGAAGATCTAGACGTGATCGAAGCATATCTTAGAAACTTAAAAACTTCATTTAAAAGCTATGTTAGATTAAATAACAGAATCCCCAATGAACTAGCGCAAGCAGTTGAAGTTATTGACGATAGAGACGAACTATTCTATTTCTGTCTAAATTATATGGATATAAATACTCGTAACAAGCAAGCTATTTTTCAACATACTGACTTCCTCAAAGGTTTAAAAAGCCTGATTCTCTATATCAATAAAGAAGCAGAGATTATCAGGTTAGAACACGAGATTGAAAATGATGTTAGAGCTAGTCTTAGCAAAATTCAAAAAGAGTATTTTCTTAATGAACAGCTCAAACAAATCCATAAAGAGTTGGGTATTGCAGAAGATAGTGATGCAGATTTAATCAATCTAAAAAAGAGAATTTCCGATACTCCTTTATCGAAAGATGCCAGGGAGAAAGTGGAAGAAGAATTTAAGAAGCTTAGCAGAATCAATCCTCAATCTCAAGAGCATACTGTCTTACTCAATTATATAACCTGGGTACTTGACCTCCCTTGGGAAGCTAATACCGATGTAGCAGTCAATATTGATAAATCAGAGGAGATTCTTAATCGTGATCATTATGGACTCAAAGATGTAAAAGAAAGAATCTTAGAATATATCAGTGTCATGCAAATTAGTGATGGAGTGAAAGGACAGATTATCTGTTTTGCCGGACCTCCAGGCGTGGGTAAAACCTCTTTAGGAAAATCTATTGCCTCGTCTTTAGGAAGAGATTTTGTGCGAATCTCCTTAGGAGGAGTTCGTGATGAAGCAGAGATTAGAGGTCATCGTAGAACCTATGTCGGAGCTATTCCCGGGATTATCATGCATTCTATGAAAAAGGCTAAATCAACTAATCCACTTATTATGATGGATGAAATAGATAAACTCAGCTCAGATTTCCGTGGAGACCCAGCTTCTGCCTTGCTTGAAGTTCTTGACCCTGAACAAAACTCTCACTTCAGAGACCATTATATTGATATTGAGTATGATTTATCTAAAGTTGTGTTTATTACAACAGCTAACGATATTCACTCGATTCCCAGACCCCTCTTGGATAGAATGGAGCTGATAGAACTTCCCGGTTATACTGAATATGAAAAGCTTAACATTGCCAAAAATCACCTTATTCCGCGCCAGATAGAAGAACATTCTCTGGCAAAATTAATAAAAGTAAACTTTAGTGATGAAGTCATTCATAATATCATCAAGTATTACACCCGAGAATCAGGGGTGAGAAACTTAGAAAGAATCATCGCAAAAGTCTTGAGAAAAATAATTAAAGATCATCTCAAAGGGGAAATCAAAAAGAGTGTTACCCTCACCCAAAAACATATTCATAAATATTTAGGAGTTGAAAAATACTCACATTCTGAAACTAATAAAAAGAGTAGAGTGGGAGTAGTTAATGGACTAGCCTGGACTGCTGTCGGGGGAGAAACTATGACTATTGAAGTTGTGAAACTTCCTGGAGAAGGAAAGATTAGTCTCACCGGCCAGCTTGGTGATGTGATGAAAGAGTCAGCTCAAGCTGCTATAAGTTTTGCCAGACTTCACGCTGAAGAGTATAACATCCCTAAAGATTTTTACAAAAACTTAGATATCCATCTTCATATCCCGGAAGGTGCTGTGCCTAAAGACGGTCCTTCAGCTGGTGTAACTATGGCTACTGCTATCATTTCTATTTTAAGCGATCTTCCTGTCAGACACGATATCGCCATGACAGGAGAAATCACTCTTTCAGGAGCTGTCTTAGCTATCGGTGGGCTTCCAGAGAAACTTATCGCTGCCAAAAGGGAAGGGATTTTTAATATCCTTATTCCTCAAAAAAACACAAAAGACCTCGAAGAAATTTCGGATGAAATCAAAAGTGGCTTGAATATTACTCCAGTTTCAACTATTTCTGAAGTCTTAGAATTAGCCCTGATTAAAAAGTAATGATATGAATTATCAAATTCAAGAAAGAAAAATTCTAGAAGATAAGACGATTGACTTGATAATTAAAATCGATCCTAAAGATCAAATTCTCTTCTGTTTTATTCTAGAAGCTTGGGAAGGTGTATTTAATTATACAACTGTTGATAAGAAAAATTCTCTAATAAACCTTAGAATTGCTGAAGACTTTGCTGAAGAAGCTGATCAACTTCTAACTTATTTACAGAATCATTAAATCCCTATCTTTATAGTTTCTAACAAGATATAATTGTTAATGAATCCTAATTAAAAAAGATTTTAAAAAGAATCTTGACAGAAAATAGACATTTTACAAATATGATTTCACATATTGGAAACGGGGTGTAGCGCAGTCCGGTTAGCGCACTGGTTTTGGGAACCAGGTGTCGGAGGTTCGAATCCTCTCACCCCGACCATTCCACTTATGTAGTAATTATGATGGGCGTATAGCTCAGTTGGGAGAGCGCTTGCCTTACAAGCAAGTGGTCGGGGGTTCAAGTCCCTCTGCGCCCACCATCATTTTTAATCCGATTATAAAACTTTCATATACATCGGGCGTATAGCTCAGTTGGGAGAGCGCTTGCCTTACAAGCAAGTGGTCGGGGGTTCAAGTCCCTCTGCGCCCACCATCATCTTACTTAGCCAACTTAAGTTGGCTTTCTTTTCAAAGTACTTATCGCTTTATAAGTACTTGAACTTTTTTAGGACGGGGTGTAGCGCAGTCCGGTTAGCGCACTGGTTTTGGGAACCAGGTGTCGGAGGTTCGAATCCTCTCACCCCGACCAATAAAACTTACTATCTTTACCATAAGCAAAAATCCTGTTCTATCTCAAGTAACGTGGTTTTTTCAAGCTTAAGAAAATCTCCTTTTAACTTTATCCAAGAATTTCTTTCTCCCTTTTTCTTTACCTTTAGTAATAAAGTCTTTATTTAACCATTTGATATTCTTCATCCCAAGTCCTTTCAAAATAGCCTTCATAGTGGAAGAGATCGGACTTCCAAAGCCAAACCTTAAGAGGAGAGTTGGCATTTCAGAGGAAGTTATTATTGTTGTTCTTTTAATGTTAGTTAACTTACCTATAAGTCCTATTTTACCATAATCATAAGCATATCCTTTTAGCATGACTTTATCAATAAAGCCCTTAAGGATAGCAGGCATACCAAACCACCAGATAGGGAAGATAAAAACCACTTCGTCTGTGTCTTTCAAAATATCTTGATATTTCTGGACTAATTTATCCTTGCTTTGCCCTTTAGAAAATAAGGCTAAATCGCTTTCTTGCATGACAGGGTCAAATCCGTCTTTATTAAGATCTAAGACTTCATAATCTTTCTTTCTCTTGCTTAATGATTCTACAACAACATCTAAAACTGCTTTATTAAAGCTTCCATGCCAGGGATGAGCGAAGACAATACTAGTTTTCATATATTCTCCTTTTTTCTATATAATAATACATTATCAAAGGTATGCTAATATTTTTGGCTGATAATTTATTGATATACCCACTATTTCATCCCTTGAATCTAGCTAATTTATCACTTTTCATTTTTACCCAAATAATGCAGTAGATCTTTGAGAATAGCACTATATTCTTTTGCAAAAGTAACTTCCATAATTCTCAGGAATATATTTATTATATGCCTTCAAATTCTGTAAGTTATTTTGCTAAAAAAATCTGCACTCTTCGCCTGTGATACGTAGCTTTAGCGAAGTATTACTAAAGCTCTACTGCACCATTCGGGTTAAATTTATGGCACAGGTTTTGCCATAAATGTTGAGATGGAAAAAGTGATGTCATAATTTTCATTAATTCTATGTTACTTGCCATAACTGACTATATATATGATATTTAAGCGATATTTAACTGCTATAAACACCCCTTATTACTTAAATTTAGATTTTATACGACTCCCTAGCATTTGCTCTTATTTTTGAATTTATAGCAGAAAAAAATAGTGTATAATTAAGTGAACCCATCGAGATGATGGGCTTACTTTATTGTTAAATTTTTTGTCCTTCTATTATTTGTTGTTTATCTTGATATATATAGGTTCTAACATATCCACCTGGGTCAATTCAATGATAAAAAGATCCTTCTAATAACATGTGGTCTGCTAGCTTTGTCAGTTCAAAACCTAAGTATAAATCAGCTTTTCTAATTTTAAATTTTAAGGCATAAAAAGCTATCCAAAGAGAGCTAGGAGGATATTGATTCCAGATAGGAATATCACTGTTATCATGGCAATTATTCAGCATTATAAAGCTATTTTCAGGCATAAATGAGTTTCCATGACATAGGTTCCGTATTAGCCATATGATACTATTTTATTAATAACATTTTTTTTGTTTGAATATCAGCTTCAGTTTTTATTTTAGAGAAATATATACCTGATGCTACACTCTTTCCTCTTTCATTTTTACCATTCCAGACCAGACTGTGTGTCCCAGCACTAGTTTCCTCATCCAACAGCGTTTTCACCAACTGTCCTTTGATATTGTATATCGACAAGTTCACTTTACCTGGTTGAGGGATATTGAAAGAAATTGTTGTTTCAGGGTTAAAGGGATTGGGATATATCTTTGAAGTAACTTTAGGCAAACTATCAATATCTTCATCATTATTAGCTACAGATATCATTAATTCACTATAGATGAATTCACTACCATCACTAGAAAAATAACCAAATCTATCAAAGCAATTAAAAGTTCTCGATGAAGAAGAAAAGTTATCTCCTATATTTTCACTATATAAAAGGTCAAGTTGGTCATTATACACTCTCAGAGTTGTATCGTAGTCATTATTAATTACAATATAGTCCTTTGATGTAAAAATTCCATCTGGTATATAGAGAAGCTGAATTTCATTAAATTCATATTCATTACCTGATTTTATATTATTTGTGAGAAACCAACCCTCATACCTTGCAAGAAAAGTTATGTAGCTGCTATCAGAAACTTTCACAAGATTCCCTGTATCATATTCTTTTAAATTAGTGATAATTAATTCATTACTACTAATAGATAAATCAGCAACTGCCCGCCCATTTGCCCTTTTGAGTAAATAGGGTGGGATATTAAATATATCCTCTCCATCAATAGAAAAAAAACTACTTCTATCTATAAAAGTAAATAAATTTATTAAATTATTAGGAACATCTTCATGATAAACTTCATTAACCTGTTCAAAATTACTATTAAAGACCCTATATTCAAATGGATCATCATTTTGAAATATATAAAGGTCTGAAGTCTGAATATACATATTTTCCACGAAAAGAACATCGTTATAATACATTGTATTCATCCAATATTGAAGTTCATAGGTATCAATGTTAAGAATAAAGTTTTCATATACCTCATTCGTTTCATCTATTGAACTACCTAGTAATATCTTGTCATCAGATAAAAGTTGTCTGAATACATAATTTTCATTTATATCCTTAATGTTAATCAATTGTTCACTATCACCTAAATCATTTAACAACAATATATAATCAATCGTTGTTGTTTCATCACTATGCCATTCCTCCAGATTCTTATCACTTATATGAAAGGCTTCTCTATTATTTAGAAAACGATAATAGACAAAGATATCATCTATAGATTCCACGACACTATTTAATTCAATATCAATTATTGATTCTTGACTTGAGAAATTATAATCACTATCTAAAGTAAATTTGCTTATTGTTAAGGTTTGACCATCTAATTCCCAATTATAGAATCTAACAAAATCATTTTCAAACTTATCATAAACAATTTCTTTATAGCTGTAAGGCACGAACAAGGTATCTACCTCGCTAAAAGAAAACTGGATTTCATTTCCAGATAAGACCATACTAAAACAAGCTAACACAAATACTATTAATCTTTTCATTTCCACTCCTTTTATTGTTACTGATGATATTCTATTACACCACCATATATATTATTATAATATAAACATATTTAGATATGGTGAGATTGAAATACTCACAAACAACTACAGAGATAACATCTCTGTAGTTATTATTAATCTACCTTATTATTTTGTCAATTATTTCATCAACATTACTTTTTTAGTCATTGCCATTTTACCTGATTTTATTTTTACAAAATATAATCCTGAAGCAACTTTTTTACCATTATTGTCATCACCATCCCAAACAGCAGTATTATTTCCTCTTGCGAAGACATCATCCGCTACTGTTTTCACCTTTTGACCTTTAACCCGAATGATGCAGTAGAATTTTAGGGAAGAGTCCAGATTCTTCTAGCAAAATAAGTTACAGAATTTGAAGGCATATAATATATGTATTCATGAAAATTATGTAGCTTACTTTTGCAGAAGAATATAGTGCTATTCACAAAGGTCTATTGCATTATTTGGGTTTAACCCGAATGGTGCACTTTTCCCTAATGCTCTACTGAATCATCAGGGTTAACAATAGTAAGCAAGCATGTCCTTGAGTTAATGCATTCATTTGTCTGTATAGATTATCTAATGTTTATAGAGCTTATATATCCCCACTATCATGTATCTATTGACTCTTAGCCTAATGGAAGGCTAAGAGAGGCCCAATAGATGCCCAATAGAGAATAACTTGAGTATGGGCACATATTGGCAGAAAGTTCTGCAAAGATGTTTTGCTTATGATAATTTCGCCTTTCTCTCAAGTAGAGTGGATAGCAAATTGGATGACCCAAGAAAATAGAAAAAATTATTCTTATATTGTAAACAGTATTTTAAGAATATATGCTAAAATTTAACTTTGCTCTTTATCTGAAAGCAGACTAAATCCCACATTTTTCTATTGCCACAAATAGGCATTACGAAAGGGTTTGCCTAATGATTCCTTTAAGTATCTCGATGAATCATCGGGATTTCATCGAGATACTTAAAGGAATGACTAAGGTTTCCCTAGGATTAGACTAAGGACTATGTATTATTATTGTAAATCATATTCCAAAGAAACTTAGGTATTTTTATTAAGTTCCCACACTACTTGAGAAAGAGCCTAAACATTTGATAATCTATGCAGACAAAAGAATGCATTAACTCAAGGACATGCTTGCTTACTATTGTTAACCCTGATGATTCAGTAGAGCATTAGGGAAGAGTGCAGATTCTTTTAGCAAAATCCCCTTCTTTGAGGGGGACACAGGGGGGTTCATCCATAAAAGGCATATAATATATATATTCGGGAGAATTATGGAAGTTACTTTTGCAAAAGAATATAGTGCTATTCTCAAAGATCTACTGCATTATTTGGGTTCAACCACCAAACTTGAACTTGATCCTTATTTTTGTGTTCTTTGTGCCTTTGTGGTGAATGAAGAAAAGCCCCGCGTTAGCGAGGCTTTCATGTTATTATTTGAGAAGATGCCTGCAAGATGCAAGCGTTCCCAGTACTATTTCATTAGAATAGTTTTATTGCTAAATCTCTTATTTCCAGCTTTCATAATCGTGAAATAGATTCCTGAAGCAACACTTTGTCCATCAGAATCTTGACCATTCCACACAAGACTATGTTTAACATTAATATCAGCCACATTACTATTGAATAATCTTTTCACAAGCTGACCTTTAACATTATAGACATCAATTGTTACAACTTGAGCTTCAGCAACTGAGAAAGATATTGTAGTTGAAGGATTAAACGGATTTGGATAATTAGCAAACATTTGAGTTCCTAGGAGCATTTCTTCAATATCATTATCATCTTGAGTAGAGATTCTAACAGACACAGGTCCAAACATCTGAAAAGTACCATCAAAATCATTACTTTGTAGCCAATAATAATAAGTTATATCATAATCAACTTCAGCATCAACATAATAGTAAGTTGCTCCTGTTGCTGAATTAGTAGCTTCTATCATAGTAGCTGTTACTCTTAAAGTTTCGTCTTGATTCTCTGATTCAGCACGATAGATATTATAGCCTAAGACACTACTTTCTGAAGCAGTTTCCCAAAAAATTTGAGCAAGATTGTTACTAGTTTGAATGGCGTTGAATGAAGAGAGAGTTACAGGAAGTGTCTCAGAGACTTCCATATTATCCACAGCCCAAGTTAAATAAGGATAACCATTATTTATACCGTCTGTTATGGTCCAAATATATACTCCACCATCTGTTTCATCAGTAACATCCCAACCAGGAACTGAATATGTAGAAAGATTTCTCATCTCAGATGTTGATTTACCTTCACCACCAGCACTACTTACTTGCTGAGTAGTTTCGATATCCCAGAATGAGTTTGTTACTATGCCAGTATTAGTACCTACTAAGCCTCCTATATCACCTGTTCTCGCAACCAAACCTGTAACTAAGCCTGTTGCATAGCTGTCACTTATGGTGGTATTGACTATAAGAGATCCTACTAATCCACCAACACTATCAGTTCCACTAACGGAACCAGTAGCATAACAATTCTCTACATTTGAGGTATCCTCAGTACTACTTACATGTCCTAATTTACCTACTAATCCTCCGACTAAGGAACCTGTTCCCGTCACTGTACCAGTTGCAAAACAGTTAGTGATTATAGCACTATAAGTAGCTTGACCAGTTAAGCCTCCTATATTGTTTGTTCCAGTAACAGAGCAGGTTGAATAACAGTTAGTAATAGATGCGTTATGACCATTAAAACCTACCAAGCCTCCTACAGTATCGAATTCACTTTTAACAGAACCAGTTGCATAACAGTTAGTCATTGTTCCAACACGAAAATCACCTGCTACACTTCCTGTAAATCTCTTCCCGGTGATGTTAACATCTATTAAGCCTACATTTGAAATAGTAGCTCCGTGAGCCCAACGAAATAAACCTACCTTATCTTCAGTTGGTCTATTAATATATAGATTAGATATTGTGAATCCTTGTCCATCGTAAGAGCCAGTAAATAAATTGGGATAGGTTAATCCAATTGGATTAAACCCTATAGGGCTATTAGCTGTTATTGATGCGTCGATGTTAGCAGTTTGGATAAAATGTTTCGTCCACACTGATGAATCTGCACTGAGACCGTATAAATCTGCAATGTTTGCTATTTCATAAGGAGCTTCGAGAGTTCCTAAACCTGTAAAACTATAAGCAAAAGCAGAAGTTACTGCCAATGTTAACATTAAAACCAAAACCATTAATTTGTTGATATTCATATTACACACCTTTTTTAATTTTATTTACTTTCTAAGTATTATCTATATATGTCAAGCTAAATATAAATAAAATCTAGTATTATTGAAAATATTATACTTATTTTTATTCTGGAAACATTATTCCATTTTTGAGACACATAGCCTATTAAACCCAAATAATGCAGTAGATCTTTGAAAATAGCACTATATTCTATTGCAAAAGTAACTTCCATAATTTTCAGGAATATATATATTATATACCTTCAAATTCTGTAAGTTATTTTGCTAAAAGAATCTGCACTCTTCTCTAAAG
>JAEKNW010000121.1 GCA_016838885.1 Candidatus Cloacimonadota bacterium | reverse complement strand
TTTCATTTTTCATTTTTCACTCTCTTCTTCTTGGGATGGCGTATGCAATACGCCCCTACATTCGTGTAATTCGTGAAATTCGTGGATAGATTTCTTCTTTCTTATTTGTGTTCATTTGTGTTATTTGTGGCTAAAAATTCTTCTTTCTTATCCGTGCTATCCGTGGCTAAAAAACTCCCTTTTGCACCCTAGTACTCCCTATTTGCAGCTCACTATTCTCCTCTTTCACTTCAGCAAAATGGGGCATTTTTAAGAAAAAATTAAAAAAAATAAAAAAAGATATTGACAGATAAAATCACAAAGCTATAAAATGTACTTAGAATTAATGAGAAATTGATCTTTAGTTTGGTCACTGTTGGCTCTTGAAATTATTAATGCCACCACACTACTATAATGAAAGTAGCTGACAGCTGATGAGACCAAGGATTGTGGACTATGGTGCAAGTTCTGGATTTGTTTAATGAGAAATTACGACGCCACTGTAATTCTCTAAACTAAAAGACGAGTCTGAATAACCACCTAAGTGAGTAAAAATTGAAATTAGTAACAGCACATTGAAGAGTCGAAAATGATTCGTAAATCAATGTCTGGTACGCTTTTGATTACATCACCACAGTAATCAGGAGCGACCAGTCTTGTGGAAATTTTTCAACACTTTCAATTATATGTTACACCCAAAAAACAAAATAACACTAAAATGTTATGGGAGAAAATAATTATGAAAAAAACTATATTAGCGATTTTGCTAAGCGTTTTAATGATAACTACCGTCTTTGCCTTGGATTATTCAATCGAATTAGTAGATGACTACGGTGATGGTTGGAACGGTGGTACAGTTACTGTTAATGTGAACGGAACTGCAGTTTTAACTGATTTAACAATTGAAGATGGTGCTGGTCCTGAAGCACATACTTTCTCAGTTGAAGGGGAAGATATAATTACTACAGTATATACTGCAGGTTCTTATGGTTATGAAAATGAATATCAAATATTTAACGAACTGGGTGTTGTTGTAGCTGAATCCGGACAAGGAGGAGCTACCCCAGTAAATGTAACTTACACAGTCCCTGCAGTTATTGCAGGAACTCCAGATGTTCCAACATTAGTTTCACCAGCTAATTTAGCAACTAATGTCCCACTGGATACAAACTTAGAATGGACAACAGGTGCCAATACAGATCATGCTGTATTGTATCTTGCAGATAATGCAAGTTTTACAGGTGCTACTGAAGTTGATCCTGCAAGTTCACCTTACACAACTTCATTAGCAAATGGAACAACTTACTACTGGAAAGTTGTAGCTGTTAGTGCTTCTGAAATAGAAACGTCGAGTCCTGTTAGAAGCTTCACAACTGAATTAGGTCCCGGAAATTACATTTGGGAAATTATTGACAGTTTTGGTGATGGCTGGAACGGTGCAGCTATGAATGTTTTAGTCGACGGTCTTGTAGTATTAGAAAATATTACTATGACCAGTGGTTCTTCTGCTGAATTTGTATTCAGTGCTCAAATGGGCCAAACAATCACTTCTAATTTCCATACTGGTGGTGGTTACCCAAGTGAATGTTCTTTTGATCTATATGATTATGAAGGAACTTTATTGGCTACAGGAAATGCAAGTACTCCAATTAGTTACTTCATTCCATTACCTGGAACTCCTGATGCTCCAACTTTAGAATCACCTGCTAATGGTGCTACTAATGTAACACTTGTTAGTGATTTAGAGTGGTCAATAGGTGATAACACTGACTCTGTTATTCTCTATCTTGCAGATAATGAAGAGTTTACGGGTGCTACAGAAGTGCAACTTGCTCATACAGATACTCTTTATACTACCGCTACTTTAGCTTATAATACCACTTACTATTGGAAAGTAGAAGCACTTAATACTGTTGATGGATATTTAACATCTTCAGATGTGTGGTCATTTACTACCGAATATGGTGTTGCTACAGTTCCTTATAGTGAGAACTTCGACAGTTATGAATTTGGACAGCAACCTGACGGTTGGATTACTTTGAATACAACAGGTAACACTAGTGCTACTTCTTATGTTTCTTCAACTAATCCTGTGTCTGCTCCTAGAAGTTATTACATGAATAATAGTACTGTTTCCAGTGGTGGAAGTTTGATCGCATCAACTCCACGCATGGAAAATGCAGGTAACAGAGTTAGATTCTCAGCCAGAGGTGCAAGTGCCAATTATAGCCTTTTTGTAGGAACAATGACTGACCCTACTGATGAAAATACTTTTACCCGTATAGATAGTCTTTTATTAACAGCAACTCATACTCAGTATATTGTTGAATTACCTGCCGGTCGTGAAGTAAACTATATTTCCTTCAAACACGGGCTAGGTGGTACTTATAGATATATTTATCTAGATAATGTAGTTGTTGAAGAGATACCTACTGCAGCAGTTATTGAATTCTCTCCTGAATCAATTGATTGTGGTTTGTATTTACTAGGTGTTACTACAGCTGTAGCTCAAACAATTACTGTTACAAATGTTGGTGCTGTGGCAGCAGAAATTACTGAAATTACTGCCGGTCATCCAAGTTATTTTGAAGTTATTGATGAAAATACACTTCCTTATATACTTGAACCTCAAGCATCAATGACTGTTGATGTTAAAGCCTTAACTTCATTTGTCGGCATTCATGATTCTTATGTAAGATTTAAAGAGAAAATTGATATGTTTACATTTACTAATCATGATATCGATGTTACAAGTGAAATCTTAAGCTCAACCGGTGATGATCATAATGATCCATTTACCCTTAATGTAGCTTCTCAGATTATTGTTAATCATTCTACAAGTCCTTATAATGCAACTTATGCCTTCTGTACAGCTAAATCAGTTGTTTATAAGTTAAGCTTACCACAATCAATGATTATGGATATCTCTCTTGAAGGTACTACTTGGGATACCAAACTTTGGGTATTTAACTCCTTCGACCAAATCGATACTGCTACTCAAAACTCAGATGCTTGGTATTATAATGATGATAGTCCAGGTGGAACAGGTGGATCAAGATTTGTAGAAGAAGAAAAGGGAAATAGTAGAGCTTTATGGTCAAATATGCTTCCATCATTTGCCTTAGCCGGAGATTATTATATCATAGTGTCTGGATTTAGTACTGCTAATGGTCCTTTCACAATGACTATCAATACTGAAGCTATTCCTGCTCCTGCAGCTGCTTCTGCACCTTATCCTGCTGATGATGCAATTGATTTACCAACTTCCTTTAATTTAGCTTGGACTAATGCAGCTTACACTGAAACAGTAGATATCTACTTTGGTCAGGCAGGTTCAATGGTATTGGTTCAAGATAACATAGCTGCAGTTGATGAATATGCAGTAAGTGAATTGGACCCCGATCGTGAATATGAATGGAAAGTTGTTAACCGCAATTATACAGGTGAAACACCAGCTGTTGATGTTGTTACTTGGTCATTTACAACTATCGGAACTCCTCCTGTAGCTGCAACATATACAGCACCTGCTGATGATGCAGTTGATGTAGCTGTAAATGGAAACCTAACTTGGCAAGCTGTTACCGGTGCTGAAGGTTATCGTGTCTATTTATCTACTGACAGTCTCTTCACAACTGTAACTCCTGTAGAACAAACAGCTACCACTTATGCTTATTCAGGTGCTTATGGTCAAACATATTATTGGAAAGTTCTTCCTTATAATGTTGTAGGTGTACCAACTGAAGGTATTAATGTTTGGTCATTTACTGTATTAGAAGACCCATTCCCTGAAGCAGACCTTGTTCTTGACGGAGTCAGATCTATCAATCATGGTATGCCAATGGAACCGGGTACTGTATATACAACTACCCAAAATATCTATTATCAAGCAGATTTAGATTTTGAAGACTCAGCTATTACTTCTATTAGCTATCTTTATAACAGCTTCAGTGCTTTCACTGAAGAAGTAGATATCTATATGGGTCATACTATCAAAAATACATTTGCTGATAATTATGATTGGGAACTTGATGGAATGACATTAGTATTCAGGGGTACCTTAACTGCTACTACTACTGAAGCAATTGTTAACTTAGAATTAGATACACCATTTGTCTATAATAATACTGATAACTTGGTTGTAACTTTCATGGCTAAACAAGCAGGTTCTCAATCTTATAGTGCAGATTTCTATAATTACGCAGTAACCGGAAACAGATCAATCCGTGTAACAGGATCTACTTTCTATCCTCTATCAGGGACAATCCCTTATGGAATCTTGAAAGCTTTCTTACCTGTTACAGGGTTTAATTATGAAGACCTTGCAGCTGAAGCTGTATTTACAGTAAGTGCTGATACTTTAACTTATGTTGATCAGATTATGGATGAGGAGAGTGATCCTCAAACTGTAATCGTATCAAATGGTGGTATTGCTGACCTTGGTATCGTTAGTATCGCAATTAGCGGAACTAACGCTGACCAATTCCAGTTAACAGATACTAATACTTATCCTGTTACTCTTGCAACTGCTGAAAATATGTCAGTTCAAGTTGTCTATGCACCAACCACAGAAGGTGATCATACTGCTCAACTTGAAATTACAGATAACCAAGCAAGAGTTATTCATACTGTAGAATTAGTTGGTAATTCAATTGATACTAATATCTATGCTGAAGATTTACCTTGGAATGAATCTTTCGAAGGTAATCTCTTTGGTTGGTGGGCAATCACTGAATCAACATCTGATTATGCTGCAATCACAGTAACTACTACAGCCACAAATGTGCAACATGGATCCAAAGCTATCAGTTTCTATAACTCAGATGATTTATCTCCAAATCTTCAATTAGTAGCTCCTAACCTTGTTCCTGACATGGGTGGTTACAGATTGAGATTCTGGATGAAAGGAACTGCCGGTTCTGAAATGATCTTAGGAAAATATGATACAGATATGCAAGTATTAACAGCTGTTGATACCTTTGTTGTACCATTAACTTATGAACAAACAGTAATCGAATTTGAAGCAGCTCGTGCTAACGAAAGATTTGTTTTCATACCTACATTTGATACAACTTATGATTATGTATATCTTGATAACGTAACTTTCGAAGAAACACCACTTCTTCCTGTTGCTGAACTTAATGTTACAGCTCTTGATTTTGGTGATGTTGAACTTACAACTACATCAGTAGCTGAAGAAGTTACTATTACTAATGTTGGTCCAGGTACTTTGAACATTACTAATGTTGAGATTACCGGAACTGATGCAGCTCTCTTTGCTTGGGAATATGTTGAAGAAACTCCTGATATGGCACTAGAGAATGGCGAAACATTAGAGTTAACTGTAACCTTTACTCCTGATGCTTTAGGTTTAAAAGAAGCTACTTTAGTTATTACTGATGACCTTGGTTCAAGAATCAGAATTAATTCTGCTTCTAAAGCAAGTAACAACAGCAGAAATGCTAATGAAGTTGCTCTTACAGGTACCGGATGGCTTCCACCTCAAGGTTCTACCTGTGCAGATCCTCTTCCTTTAACCTTCCCTGCTGTTGGTGTTACCGGTAATACCATAGACTTCATTGATGACTACTCATCAACTTGGATTTCTCCAAACTCTTCTTACATGAATGGTGATGACGTAGTTTATCAATTTACCTTAGCAAATGCAATGTTGTTAAATGGTACTATTACTACAACAGGTTCTTGGATTGGTGCTTTCATCCTTGAAGATGAACCTAATTTAACTACTCCAGCTGTAGTTACTTTATCAAAAACTTCTTCAGGTAATACCTTGACTTATGCTAATAATATGATCCCTGCCGGAACATATTATTTAATTATTTCAAGTTATCCTTCACCTCAAAGTATAGATTATACTATCAACTTAACAGCTGATCCATTACCTGCTCCTGTAGCTGCAGCTGGTCCTTCACCTGCTGATGAAGCTGTTGATCAACCTACAGTTCTTACTTTAGCTTGGACCAATGCTGCTTATACCGAAACTATAGATTTATGGTTCGGCGAGGTTGGTGCTCGTGAAATGGCTCTAGTCCTTGATGATGTGGCTGCTGTTAATACTCATGCTCTTACTGACTTAACTCCAAACACTGAATATGCTTGGAAAGTTATTAACCGTAACTACTCAGGTGAAACTGTTGATAGCTTAGTTGCTACATGGACATTTACTACTATCGGTTCTGCTCCTGAAGCAGTTACTTATACAGCTCCTGCTGATGAATCTACCAACAGACCTCTTAGCGGTAACTTAACTTGGTCAGCTGCTACAGGTGCTGCCGGATATTATGTTTATCTTTCTGAAGATGAAACATTTACCGGTGTTACTCCTGTAGATCAAGCTGGAGCAAGTTATGCTTACAGTGGCTTAGATTACCTAACAACTTATTACTGGAAAGTTATTCCTTATAACGTTGTAGGTCAACCTACTGAAGGTATCTTAGTTTGGTCATTTACTACAATTCCTGACCCAACTATTCCAATGCCTATTACTATAGACTTCGAAGGATCTACCACTGTTCCAGCTGCTATTACTAGCAATAACTTCTCAATTGGTACAAACCAACATGGTACTACCGGTAATGTTATGTATAAGAATATCTATAGTAGTTCAACTAATGGATATATCCAATTCCAATCAATGAACAATATCACTGCTACATCTATAATATCATTAGATTATAGATTAACTAACTGGTCTGCCGGTACTGTTGGTATTACTTCAGTAGAAGGACATGATTACTTAACTATTTATGCTTCTACAGATAATGGTGCTAGCTTTGATCCTGTAGACGCAGTTAATGGTACTGACCATGTAGATTCAGCAGAATTTGCTACATTTACAGCTGATATCTCTGCTTATGCAGGGCAATCTGTAATCTTCAGATTCGAAATGGAAGATGATACTGTAAATGACTATTGGTTCGATATTGATAACATCTACTTCGGTGAACCTGCTGTTACCGACCCAGATGTACCTGTTAACTTCACTATCGCTATGGATGGTGCTTCTATAACCTTAACATGGGATGCTGCTGCTAATGCAAACTCCTACAATGTTTATGGTTGTGATACACCTGACGGTGAATTTGTATTAATCGAAGCTGTTGATGGTTTAACTACAACCTTAACCGCTACTGATCAAATGAAATTCTATAGTGTTAAAGCTTCTACCGATATGGTTGGCCCTGCCAAAAGATTCGGAAGAAAATAAGATAAATTAACCCTTAATTAATCGAAAGCCCCTGCTGAAAAGCGGGGGCTTTTTAAGTGAAAAATGAAAAATGAAAAGTGAAAAATTAAGCTGCAGAGGCAGCGACATCTTTCACTGGGAGCGCCAGCATTTAACTGGGAACGCGGGCTTCCAGCCCGCACTAACTGGGAACGCGGGCTTCCAGCCCGCACCACGCACGAGAGTGCGTGGTAATCTTAAGAAGTCCAGCACTTCCGTGCTGGAAGCGGGCTGGAAGCCCGCGTTCCCAGTTATTTCCAGCACTTTTGTGCTGGAAGCAGGCTGGAAGCACACGTTCCCAGTTAGATGTCGGCGCTCCCAGTTTCTGTAAAAAAAAATAAAAAAACATTTGACAAACTTTTTAAAAAAACTAAATTTAGCACAGATTTATAAAATAATCTATTGTAATGAGTTAGGGCTGTAGGGGCTTGAACTAACATATGCATCACCACGCAAACTACACAATCCCCCTCAGAAAATTTAACAAATTACATACAACTGTGTTTTATGCAAATTTGAGTATAAAACGCACATTAATTAAGGGAGAAAATATGAAAAAAACGATATTAGCCTTAATGCTATTTGTATTAAGCTTCAGCTTTCTATTTGCTGATAGCATTAACTTCTCTGATTCAAACTATGGTACAGACAATGCACCTACAGTTTCAACAATTACAACTGCAGGAATTCCTGTGGGTTCAGAAATTATTGATGTCCAAGTAACCACCTCTTTCGGTTCAGTTGGATATATTGGTAGCTGGTATGATGTTCATTTAAACATTAACGGAACAGATTATCCTTCAGTTGGATGGTTATATTCTGAAAGTTATTCAGATTTAAACAATCTTGGCCCAAATGGATTAACAATTACTGCAACTACCGAAGATTTAGATAATTATGGTGATAGCGGTACCTTGCTTTTAAGCGTAGATGTGATTTATAATCCACCAGCAGGCACACCTGATGCTCCATCATTAGTATCACCAACTAATGGAAGCATTAACGTCGCAATCGATACAAATTTAGAATGGACAACTGGTGAAAATACAAATCATGCAATTTTATATATTGCCGATAATGCAGAATTTACAGATGCTAATGTAATTAATCCTGCTACTTCACCTTACACAACTTCATTAACAAGTGGAACTACTTACTTCTGGAAAGTTGTAGCTGTTAGTGCTAGTACAATAGAAATGCCAAGTGCTGTTAATTCTTTCACAACAGAATTTGGTGCTGTCTCAGAATTTCCATGGTTTGAAGACTTTGAAGATGATGATTTAGACTGGACAATTATTGATAACAATGAGGATGGAGATATGTGGGTAACCAACTACACTTCTAATACTTATCAAGGTAGTCAAGTAGCAAATATCAACACAGATTATAACGCTGGGAATAATGATGATTACCTTATTACTCCTCAGTTAACATTAACTGGAAATGAAAGATTAAAATTCTGGTATAGAGTTCATAGTGCAGGTGAACCTAATGATTTCCAAGTTGTATTATCAACAACAGGTATTGATCCTGAAGATTTCACAGAAACAGTTTTTCCTCTAGCTGCATATTCAAATACTACTTATCAAGAACAAATAGTTGATATCTCTGCTTATAGTGGAAACTGTTATCTTGCATTTCATGTCCCAGCCGGTGGATTAGATGGTTGGAGAATATATATTGATAATGTTACTGTTGAAGAAATTCCTGCAACTCCAATCGTTCAAATCACCACAGATCCAATAGATTTTGGTTCTTTAGCTCTAAATCAAGCTTCTGGAGAAGAAATAGTATCTATCAAAAATATTGGTGGCGGAACACTTAACATTACTGATATTTCAATAACCGGTACTGATGCTGATCAGTTTAGCTATACTGATAGTGAAGATTATGCTCTTGCAGCAACTGAAGAGTTATTGGTAAGCGTAATTTTCACTCCAACTTCTGATGGAGAAAAAACAGCTACTCTACAAATCACAGATGATTTAACAAGAGAAGTTTATGAAATCGCTTTATCAGGTATTGGTATTGATACAAATATCTATGAAATCAATATTCCTTATACTCAAGGATTTGAGACTGAAGAAGCTTTTATAGGTTGGTCAAGTAACTTAACTTCAACCAGCTCTTATGCAACAGCTGGAAGATCTACAAGTAATCCTAAAACAGGTAGTTACAGCTATGCTATTTATAACTCAGGTGATACTTCTACTACAGCTGAACTTATATCTCCTGTAGTTGTCCCTGATATGGATGCTTACAGAGTGAGATTCTGGGCAAAAAAATCAAGTACAACCAATACTAAGCCTATTATAGTTGGAAAATACAATCAAGCTCTGGATACTTTCACAGCTATTGATACTGTAGATATGACAACTACTTATGCTGAATATAGTGTTGATATGGTTAGTCCTGCCAGAGCTAATGAAAGAATTGCTTTCCAATTTAGCTTTACAGGTACTTATCAAAATATTTATGTTGATGATGTGACTTTAGAAGAAATACCTGAAGGTGCTTTAGTACAAATTACACCTGATGCTTACGACTTTGGTAGTATCTTTATTGCAAGCCAAGCATCTCAAACATTCACAGTTGCTAACAACGGTGTGGTTGCTGCTGATATTACAGAAGTTACTGTTCCTGCAGGTTACTCTTTTGAAACCGAACTAAGCTTCCCTTATAGCTTAGAAGCAGGTGCATCATTTGCTGTTAATGTTACTTTTGCTCCTCTTGCTGAGATGATTTACTCAGGTAACTTGAGAGTTAAAGAAGCAGCAGGTTTTACACCAATTAATCATGATGTTGCTCTTACCGGTTCAGGTATTCCTGTTCCTGAAGGGGATAATCACAATAATCCATTTATCATGACTTTAGCAGATTCTGTAACTGTTACAGGAACTACTACTCCTTTCCAAACTTACTATCCATTCTGTTCATCTCAGTCTGTTGTTTATCAATTAACACTTCCTACAGACAAGTTGATGACTGTTTCTTTAGAAGGTACAGCTTGGGATACTAAATTATGGATATTCAATTCTTTCCAACAAATAGACGAAGCTTTAGTTAATGGCGACGCTTGGTACTACAATGATGATGAATCTTCAGCATCTACCGGTGGCGACAGAGCTAAATCAAGAGATAGAGCTACTTGGTCAAAAATGTTAGAAACTTATAGTCCTGCTGGAGAATATTATATTGTTGTTGCAGGATATGGTTCAAACAATGGTGATTATACTCTTACTGTTGAAACAGCTGATATCCCACTACCTACTGCTGCTACAAATCCAAGTCCTGCTAATGAAGCTACTAGTATTGCTACTGCAACTACTCTAAGCTGGACAAACCCTGAATATACAGATAATGTAGATTTATACTTCGGTACTCCAGAAGATATGACATTGCTTTTAGACAATGTTCTAGCTGTTGAAGAGTATGAAGTAACCGATTTAGAACCAAGCACTCTTTATAACTGGAAAGTTGTTGCTCGTAATATTTCAGGTGATACTCCGGAAGTAGACGTGGTTACTTGGTCCTTCACTACTATCGGTTCTGCTCCTGAAGCTGTTACCTACACAGCTCCTGCTGACGGCGCTATTAACAGACCTCTTAGTGGAAACTTAACTTGGTCAGCCGCTACAGGTGCAACTGGTTATAATGTTTTCTTCTCAACAGATGAAACATTCGCAGATGTAACTCCTGTAGATCAAGCTGGAACAAGTTTTGCTTATAGTGGCTTAGAATACTCTTCTACTTACTACTGGAAAGTTATTCCTTATAACGTTGTTGGACAGCCTACTGAAGGTATCTTAGTTTGGTCATTTACTACAATTCCTGACCCAACTATGCCAATGCCTGTGTTTGTAGATTTTGAAGGTTCTACTTCAATCCCTGCTGAAATTACTAGCAATAACTTCACAATAGGTACAAATCAACATGGTACTACCGGTAATGTTATGTACAAGAATATCTATAGTACTGCTACTAACGGATATATCCAATTCCAATCAATGAACAATATTACTGCTACTTCAATAATTGAATTTGATTATAGAGTTACTTTATGGAGTGCCGGAACAACCGCTGTTGAGTTTGAAGATGGACATGACTACTTAGTAGTTTCAGTTTCCACTGATAACGGTGCAACCTTTGATCCTATTGATCAGATCAACTCTACTAATCATGTAGATTCTAATCAATTCGCTACATTTACTACTGATATCAGTGCTTATGCAGGCCAATCTGTTATCTTCAGATTTGAAATGGAAGATGATACTGTACATGACTATTGGTTCGATATCGATAACATCTACTTTGGTGAACCAGCTTCAACTCCAATCGCTAATCTTTCTGCTACAGAAATTGATTTTGGTAGTGTAAATGTAGGCGAAACCGGAACTGAAGATGTTACTATCTCCAATATTGGTGTAGGTACTTTGAATATCACAGCTATTGAAATCTACGGACCAAACGCTGATGACTTTGCTTATTCAACAGCCCCTGAAGCTTCTATGGCTCTTGGAGAAGACCAATCATTAGTTATTACTGTAAACTTCACTCCAACTGCTGAAGGTACAAGAGATGCTACTCTCCAAATTACTGATGACTTAGGTAATAGATACAGAATTAACTCTGCTGCAAAAAATACAAACAACAGCAGAAATCTAAATTTTGTTACTCTAAGTGGTGATGGATATATCCCACCTCAGGGTTCAACTTGTGATAATCCTTTAGCCCTAGAATTACCTGCTGTAGATGTTACCGGTGATACTGCTGATTATGGTAATGATTACTCTTCAACAGGTATTACAGGCTCTTCAATAAGTGCAAGTTACTTAAACGGAGACGATGTTGTATATCAATTCACAGTTGAAAATGATGTTCTTCTTAATGGTAGTATTGTTGCCGGCGGAACTTATCTTGGAGCTTTTATCCTTCAAGATGAACCTAATGCGGATACTCCTGCACAAGTTACTCATGCACTAAGTGCAGGTAGTGGTTACTCAGTAACATATACTGATGTTGAGATTTCTGCAGGTACTTATTACTTGATTCTTTCAACTTGGCCTACACCTCAAAGTGTTACTTATACCATCAATTTAACAGCTACAACTGTTGTTGCTGATCCTGAAATACCTACTAACGTAAGTATTACTGCTGATGGTACTATCGTAATTACTTGGGAAGCTGCAGACAATGCAAACTCCTATAATGTATATGCTTGCGATACTCCTGATGGTGATTACACAGAAACTCCAATTGCTTCAGTTGATGTGTTAACTTATACTTATGAAGGAACTGAAAACATGAAGTTCTTCAAAGTTAAAGCTTCTTCTGAAACTATCGGAACTAGTCCTACTAAAGGATTTGGAAGAAAATAAAGATATAAACTAACTAAATAAAACTAAGCCCCTGCCGGAAAAGCGGGGGCTTTTTTTAAATGAAAAATTAAAAGTGAAAAGTGAAAAATAAAGCTGCAGAGGCAGCGACATCTTTCACTGGGGAAGTGGGCATCTTGCCCGCACCAAGCACTAAAGTGCTTGGAAAATAACCGGGGACGCGGGCATCTTGCCCGCACCAAGCACCAAGGTGCTTGGAGAGTTCTTATTTCACTGGGGACGCGGGCATCTTGCCCGCACCAAGCACCAAGGT
>JAEKNW010000120.1 GCA_016838885.1 Candidatus Cloacimonadota bacterium | reverse complement strand
GGAAGCGTCCCGCTTCCACAACCAAGCTTGATAAGCTTGGTAATTCTGGTGGCAAGATGCCTTTATGGAGTGGAAGCGTCCCGCTTCCACAACCAAGCTGGAAGCAGGGTAAATCTGGCGGCAAGATGCTTTTATGGAGTGGAAGCACCCCTGCTTCCACAACCAAGCTGGAAGCAGGGTAAATCTGGCGGCAAGATGCCCCAGTCCATATCTCCCTGATTCAGATAGCAGGAGATTGAAAGTTTGGTTAGAATCTGGCAACAGGTGTCATGGAGTGGAAGCGTCCCGCTTCCACAACCAAGCTGGACGCTTGGTAAATCTGGCGGCAAGATGCCCCCAGTCCATATCCCCCCTGCTTCAGATAGTAGGAGATTGACAACTTGGTTAGATTCTGGCAGCAGGTGGCATGGAGTGGAAGCACCCCTGCTTCCACAACCAAGCTTCCAGCTTGGTAATTCTGGCGGCAAGATGCCCCCAGTCCATAGTCCCCTAGCTTCAGATAGCAGGAGACTGATAACGGCGTAAAATGTAAACAAAGTGAAGAAAGTATTTAAATTATTTTTCAAAAACCGGGACATTTTGGAAAAAGTGGACCCTATATATAAGTGAGGGGTAAAAAATTAAATGGATTTTATTGCAGATAAGATTATGAACTTATCATTTTGAGTAATTATATTAACTTCAGAGAATAGTTTTTTGAGGTGTTGATGATAACCCAGATGTCTATTTGCTATAACAACTAGCATTTTATTCTTTTTTAGTACTTTAAAGCAGTCTGCAAAAATCGATAGAGTAGGTGCTATGGATACTTTGTGGTTTTCATGAAAGGGGGGATTGGTAATAATTAAGTCTGCAAAATCGGCAGGGAATGAATCTAAGGCATGGTCTTTGCTGAGGGTTATATTATTTGAATCAAGCTGATTATAAGATATTGTAGCCTTGGCAGAGTGGTAAGCTGAGGAGGTAATATCTGTTAGCCAAAATTTAGCTTGAGGTAGAAGGGTTAGCAGGGAGAAAGCGATAATGCCATTACCGGAACCGAGATCTATAATATTGTCCAGA
This sequence comes from Candidatus Cloacimonadota bacterium, assembly GCA_016838885.1. GTDB lineage: Bacteria > Cloacimonadota > Cloacimonadia > Cloacimonadales > JAFGVF01 > JAEKNW01. The sequence goes on along the minus strand of JAEKNW010000120.1, from coordinate 11,978 downwards.
TTAGGAGGGAAATTGATCAAAGACAGGTTGTCTAATAAAAATCTTGTACCGATATCTATCTTACTTGAGGAGAAGAGATTAATATAATTTATTAAAGTTAGATTAGCATGCTTAACTTTTGTTATAAAATCTTGATTATTCTTTTGTCCCTTTAGTTTTCCAGTAATGATTTTGGCTTTCTTCCAGGTAAGTGAATACTGCATGTTATTTAGAAGAGAATGGCAGGTCTCATATAAAGTGGAGTTTAGGTATTTGACCATTGTAGCTGCAAGAAGAGGTAAATCAGGGGGATAGTGAGAGTTAAGTTTACTTATAAGAAACTCAAAATAAGAGTTACTCTTGGGAATCTTGATGATAATCAGGTCAATATCTTTAGGGAATGGATCATAGGGTGAGAGAAAGGATAAGTTACTTGTATTTATCTTATTTTGGTTAAAATTACTAATTATTCCTTTTTGGGAAAGAATAGAATCATTAACAAAATAGATATTATCAGCTTTAAGATGAATGCCGATTGCTCCGAATTCATCTTCAATGATAAGAATATTTTTAAGGTCATGATATTCTTGATTTAGATAATTAACAAGATATTCATCCGCTGCATTCCAAGCTAAAAACTTGTCATTAGGATATATGGGATATCTGGTAAGTTTCAGATCAGAATGCTTAGCGATTTCTAACATTATTTGATAATTATTTTAGCCAGCTTTGTATCAAGGTTGCCATTCTTTAGGGACTTCTTCCAATGGGCTCTTAGTCTTAGTTTAGGGACTAAATCTGCACTTCCGCAGAGGATATAAGCAAGGCTTTGAGGGCATTTTTGTTTCAGAAAGTCTCCCAGATCTTTATATAATTCTTCGGTACGGTCTAAGTTACCCATACGAACCCCATAAGGAGGGTTGCAAACGATAGTTCTATTTTCCCCCACCGGTAAATCCTGAAACTTAGAAACTTCTAATTTTACTTTATCGCCTGAAGGTAGTAAATCTAAGGCTTTTCTGGCGTAGGAGAGTGATTTAGAACTGACATCTGAACCACAGATAAGACCATCAGGTAACTCAATAATCTCTTTTTTTGCATCTTCTCTAACCTTGAGCCAAAGTTGTTGATCAAAATCAGGAAGATAGAATATACCGTTATCATCGCGAAGATATCCAGCAGGAATATGGCAATATTTCATTAATGCTTCAATCAGAAGGGTACCTGACCCGCACATGATGTCCATTAGGGTGTTTTCTCCATTCCATTGGGTTAATTTGATGACAGCTGCAGCCAGGGTTTCCTGCATAGGTGCTACGTTGACTCCTTGACGATAGTTTCTTTTATGCAGGCTTTTTCCGGCAACATCGAAGGAAACGGTAGCTAGATTTTTTCTGATATGAAGGGAAAAAGAGATATCAGGATTCTTGGTATCAAAGTTAGGTCTGGCATTATATTTATCTCTAAATTGGTCACATATAGCGTCTTTCATTACTTGTCCGGCATAGAGTGAATTTCCTATTTTTGAATCACTTACATTGCTGACAATAGAGAAGGTTTCATCAAGCTTAAAAAGAGAAAGCCAATCAACATTTTTGTTAAGTTGTGAGTAGAGGTATTTCTCGCTATGGCAATCTAGACTGATTAGGGGAGCCAATACTCTCTGAACTAATCTTGCTTTATAGATAATTTTATAAAGAGTCTCTTTATCACAAGCGAATCTGATGCCTCTTGGAACTTCTTGAATGACTTCTGCACCTAGGGATAGTAACTCTTCTTTGGCATGAGCTTCAAGTCCTCCTGCTATTTGAGCGAAATACTTACCGGTTTTAATATATTCGAACATAATCTCCTCTAAAAATTAGATATTTGCTTTTGCTGTAAATTTTGTAATATCAATGATAAGCATTGTAACTCCGGTTAAGGAGCTTTCTGAATGACGTTTAAAACTCCCACCATGATGCTCTATTAAGTATTTTAGACATTCCTGTTTTTCTTCATTATCTTGAATAATCCTGATAATACCCTCACCAACAATGGATTGATATTTCATGGTAGTGCCTTTAACCCCTTGGACCATTTCTATTTTATTATCTATCTGAAAACCAACACTATTATTCTTATTAATAAGCTCTAATTTTAAGCCTTCATTAGCAGTATGGAGATAGAGTTTGCCATCGTGATAGCCATAATTCATTGGTATTATATAGGGTGCCGGAGAATTATTAAAGGCAATTCTGCAGACGATTGAGAGTTTGAAAATTGCTTCAATATGGTTCAAATCTGTTACTTCTCTGTTTTGTCTAATCATTTGTTTTCCTAATATTTATAAATATGTTTTTTTAATATATCTAAGTTGTTTCCAAAAATACTATTTGGGTTGAAGTGAATTTCTTTGAATAGTGATTAATTTTCGGATACCCTCTTCGGCTACAAGTAGCATTTTATCTAAATCAGTTTTTGAGAAAGGTGCTCCTTCGGCGGTTCCTTGGAGCTCAATTAATTTACCTGATTCTGTCATTACAACATTAAGGTCAACTTCAGCGTGAGAATCATCTTTATAATCCATATCTAAAACGACTTGGTGATTAATCAATCCAACGCTAACAGCAGCAACTCTTTCTTGCATCGGGTTTGTTAAAATTTTACCATCAGCCAGTAGCCGGGAAAAAGCAATTTCTAAAGCTACACAAGCACCTGTGATTGAGGCAGTTCTTGTCCCACCATCGGCTTGGATAACATCACAATCTACTGTAATACCAATACCCGGAATCGCTTTTAAATCAACAACCCCTCGTAAAGCTCTGCCAATTATTCTTTGTATTTCAGCAGTTCGGCCGGTGATTGTTCCTTTAGTTACTTCCCTTCTGGTCCTTTGATTTGTGGCTGCAGGGAGCATACTATATTCAGCTGATAACCAACCTTGTTGTTTTTCTACACAGAAATCAGGGGGATTTTCATTAAAAGTAACATTGCATATAATCTTAGTATTTCCAACTTCAATCAAGACTGATCCTAATGACCACATATTAACATTAGGAGTAATTATGACTTTTCTCATCTAAGTATATCCTTTTAATCCTATCTAATCTTATTATTTGTCCAATAGCTTTTTTTTTTGCTATTGTGTTCATTATAAGTTTTGGAAAATACATTATTACCTTGGAAATCTGCGAAGAAATAGAGGTAATCTGTTTTATGATTAGCAAGAACTGCATCAAAACTATCTTTTGATGGTGAGCAAATTGGGGTAGGGGGAAGTCCCGAATTCTTGTAAGTGTTATAAGGAGAATCAATTTCTAAGTGGATATTGAGAAGCTGTTTGGGAGGCTTCTGTCCTCGTTGGAAAAAGATTTTATTGTGGGTAGCACAGGATTGAAGAGGCATTTGCTTTGTAAGTCTATTATTAAAAACAGATGCGACTATGGGCTTTTCTTGAGAAGAACCTGACTCTTTTTCGACAATAGAAGCTAGGATAAGTTGTTTGTAAAAAGATGGGTCAGATATGAAGTCAGAATATGCTTTTTTGAATTCAGTCAATGGATATTTAATCAAAAACTCTTTAAAACTTAAATCATCTTCATAAAAATATGTACTTGGATAAATGAATCCTTCTAGGGAATAGACTTTTATTCCAAGCTGTTCTTTGATAAAGGCTTGATCATAGAATAGTTTAATAATTTCTTTCTTTGTTCCTAATTTATTATCTAGAAACTTCTTTTCAAGTTCTTCCAGGGTTAAACCTTCAGGGATGGTTATTTTGTTTGGATGATGATAAACTTCTTGATTATTATTAATCAGGTATTCAACGATTTCGATTAAGTTCCAGTCACCTTTAATTTTATAGACACCACTTTTAATTTCTCTATCTTTCTTGGTGATGAGAGTGTAGATTCTAAACCAGTTAGCATTACTTATCAGATTGGCTCTTGTCAGTTTTTCCGCTATACTAATACTAGAAGCTCCACTGGGAATATTGATAGTGATTGTTGTTGATTCATCTTGTAAGTTTGGAATCATCAGGGCTTTATAGCCCATAAATCCGAAGATTATTAATCCCAAGAAGATAACTATTAGGGCTTTCTTAAAGGTTATTTTCATTTAACTATTAATGTCCTTCCATATATGATTTTAAGATTAAGCTGGCAGCAACCATATCAATAACTTTCTTAGCATCGATATAATTATAGCCCATTTTTTTTAACTCATTATTAGCATCTACTGTTGAAAACCTTTCATCATGAAGAGTTATCGTAATATCAAGATTGTTTAATAAGAATTTATGGACTTTGATAATCTCTAATGTTTTCTTGGTTTCTTGCCCACTTTCACCTAGAGGATAGCCTAAAATAATTTGAGAAACTGTTTGTTGGCTTATCAAAGTCTTTAGATCAGATAAGAATTTCTGTTTCCCTTGATTCTCTAATACTTTAAAGGGTTTAGCAAACATTCTCAAGGGGTCTGAAAGGGCTATTCCAATTCTCTTCTCTCCATAATCTATGGCCATTAATCTATCCATTAATAATACATCATCCTAGTAAATATTTGATTCATCACGCCAGATTGCAATTTTCCACTCTTCGTCCACTACTTTAACATAGAATCTTGCATATCCTAAAGCACTGATGTTAGTACTATCATAGAACTTTAAATTTAGAGTGAAATAGGTAGAAACTATTTTCCAGCCTTCATGTCCTACTTCAGAGTCATCATCTATGATTGGTTGGCCACCAAAACGAAGCTCAATCTCATCAGGGGGTGGGTATTGACCATCAGAAGAGCCTATTTCAAAGAGATTTTTATGATACTCTATCTCTTGTTGAAAGCCCCATTCGTTGTCTGGTATTCCATCACCATCAACATCAACGCCTATGTCAGTTACTTCAGAAGAGATTAACTGAAATTTAAAGTCTTCAGCAAGGCAATATTTGTATAAATTAAGATCCTTTCTAGTATAAGCATCTTCAAGGTTTTTAAGTAATTTATCAATAGTAGTATTTTGAATAATCGTAGGCTCATTATTGTCGTTTGTAGATGGATTAAAGGGATTCTCGCACCCCATAATCATTAAAACAAGTATTATTAATATACTGAACTTAGAAAGTAAAGTCATTTTTTAGAAGTCCCCATGTTTCGTTATTAGTAGTTCTATAGTCTTTCCAACTCTTTATTTTCCAGAAGCTTTCATTATCTTGAATTAAATAAAACTCAGCTTTGCCTTGAAAAATACCAGTGTCAGCTCTGTTTTTACTCCTATTTTCAATTCTAATGTAATAGCTTCGATAGAGGGTTGCAGAGGTATTATCAAAAACATCTGCTTGTCCTGAGATAGTTGATAAAGTGTCGATAAAGATTTGTTGGTTGAAGTAGCCAAGATCTTTATGAAGATTCAAGATCATTTCTGATTCTTGTGTTAGGTCAAGTGTTGTTGGAGTTCCTTGCTCTGATATGTCTTGGTTTGCAAAATGGAAGACAAAGTCATCGGTGAAAATCTTATTGTAGTTGTTTCCATTTTCAGAGAATAAATAAGAGTTCTTTAGATTGGATATGATTTGCTCTCTGTGAATGGGATTAGGTTCCCAGGGTACAGGACGCAGTGGTTCCTCACTATCTCGTGGTTCAAAAATTCCACAAGAAAGTAGAAACAAACTGGTAAATATGACCATTAATCTAATTAATATATTCATTATCAACTTTAAGTACATCCTTTCTTTTCCCATTAAAAATAAAATTATTCTATCAAACCTAAGATAAATTTTAAGCCAATAGTGTCAATAGAATTTCATCTCAAGGCGGTTGATTTCCTTCAACTACATAATAATTCAAAAAAAACACTTTACCATTTTTTTACATTATATAATGTTGTTAATATTGATAATCAGTGGAGAAATTATGACAGAACCAAAATATGATTACTGTTTCGCTTGTGGACAAAATAATCCAATAGGATTGAAGCTAACCTTTGAATATAGCGAAAATCAGGCTGTCTCTTATTACAGAGTTCCTGAGCACTTTCAAGGATATGAAGGGATAACTCATGGGGGAATAATTGCTACACTACTTGATGAAGCGATGGCAAAAATTATCCTCTATAAAGGTGTAGAAGCAGTAACTGGAGAAATTGTTTTAAAATATAGAAAACCTGTTCCAACAGAGAAAGAGGTGAAAATTACCGGTGAGATAATTCAAGAAAAGAGTCGCACTGTAAAAACTTTAGGGAAAATTGAATTTGATGGTCATATCTGTGTTGAAGCACAAGCAACATTTGTTAAAATGAGAAAATAAGAGATGAAGAATTATCTTAGAAACTATTTTACTCCAAGTGAGCAACGCTTATTGAGTGTTATACTCTTGATTGCTTTTATAGCTTTATTGGTAACAAACAAACCTTTTAATCAGCTCTATTCTGATGAAGTAAAGGCTGATTCAATCAAGGCAGAGATAGAAAGCCCTTTCAAATTGTGTGTTGATATTGGGACTGCTTCAAAAGAAGAAATAATGCAAATCAAAGGGATTGGGCCAAAAATAGCTGATAAGATAATTTCTTTTAGAGACAGTATTGAGATAGTTTCAAATTATGATTTGCTTAAGATTAATGGAATTGGTGAGAAGGGCCTGGATAAGTGGTTGCCTTATTTAAAGCCACTTCCGGCGGACTCTCTTCATTCAAATTCTAGTATTATTGAAAAGGATAATGGAACACAAGACTCTGAGCCGATAGAAAATAAAGCCGATATCAATAAAGCAACAAAAGAAGATATAATGAAAGTTAAGGGGATAGGTATCAAAAAAGCCTCCCAAATAATTGAATATAGAGATAAAGAAAACGGATTAAAAAATATGGAAGAACTCCTATCAATCAAGGGTATTGGTAAAAAAACACTTGCTAAAATTGAAGAATTATTTTATGTAGGATTAAAAAATGAATAGAGAGTCAAAAATTAAATTTAAGTTTAACCCAACACCAACACTTGCCAAACTTTATGAACAGCAAGGCTTGTATCAAGATGCCTTAAGGATATATGAGTATCTTAACAAGTTAGATGAGCATGATTTCTCAAGTAAATTGATTGAACTGAAATTGAAATTAGACCCTGATAGTCAGCCCTCTATTGATGATTCATCTCTTACTGAGATAATTCTATCTCAAGATGATAATAAGCAAATAAAAGAAGTGTTTGAATTAAAAGCTTCTAAAGCTAAGGCGAGTGACTTTGATGAAGAGAAGAAAATTATTATTGCAGAATATAACTCTCTGATTAATATTCTTTTTTCTGATGAGGAGAAGAATTACTTTAAAATAGTTCCTTCCGATGAATTTTATTTTAACAGTAATCATGACTTAGTTTCGATATTTACTAAAGATGAAAGAGGTCAATCTTATGATCCTGTCGAGGATGACATGGCTATGAAACATGACGAAAACTATAAGGAAATTCTGGATAATAACCAAGATATAAACCCAGAAGTAACAGTTGAAGATTTTGTTAATATTCTTTACACTTATTATAGTAAAGAGACAAGAATATCAGAAATAAAAATAGGAGATTTATTCTTACTTTTATCATCAATAAAAATTGAAAATAGTTAAAAAATATGAAGAAGAAAACTAAAGAAATAATTGTATATAATGACCTGTGTCTTAAATGTAAGCACGACTGTAAGCAACTAAAGGTAACTGAACTATTAACTTGCCCTAATTTCGAATGGAAAGAAGAGCAGTTAGAGATTAAATTCTCTAGTTTTAAAACGAGGAAAAAATGAGGATTATTGCCGGAAGATTTAAAGGGATGAACATCTTCTCTGTGTCTGGGAAAAGCACAAGACCGACCACTGATTATTTTAGAGAGTATATTTTCTCTGTCTATCAAAATATAGGTGGAAAAAAGGTACTTGATTTATACGCAGGAACCGGTGCTTTAGGTCTAGAAGCTCTGAGCAGAGGGGCATCTTCTGCAGAATTTGTAGAGATGTCTAATAATGCCCTTCAAGCTCTCTTTGCAAATATTGAGAAGACAAAAACTAATGATTTATGCAGAGTTCATAAACGCAATGTTCTAAATTTTTTAAAGAAGTGCCAAGATAAGTTTGATCTTATTTTGATAGACCCCCCTTATGATAAAGGATTAATAGCTCCTACCCTGGAGCTAATTATAGAGAAAAAGCTAGTTAATCCAGAAGGGGCAATTCTCATTGAGCACTCTAGAAAAGAGCCAATCCCGGAGATTTATCATGATTTAATGACCTATAATTGTGATAAAAAGATGGCAACTCTAACTATAATAGAATTTGGGCAAAATAGTAACTCATAGAAAAAAGATACTTCTGGCGATTAAGGAGAAAATGATGAAAATTTATAATACTTTAAATAGAAAAAAAGAAGAATTTGTTCCGATAGAAGCAAATAAAGTTAAAATGTATGCTTGTGGACCAACAGTTTACAACTACTTCCATATTGGTAATGCACGTCCATTTGTATTTTTTGATGTAGTAAGACGATACTTTGAGTTTCGTGGGATGGAAGTAGTCTATGTGCAAAACATCACAGATATAGATGATAAGATTATTAATAAGGCAATAGAAGATAAATCAACCTTCCAACAAATAGCTAAAAAATACATTTCTGCCTTCGTGGAAGATACTGCTAAACTTGGAATAAGACAGCCTGATTACCAGCCCAAAGCTTCTGATGTTATTGGGGAGATTATAAAATTAATTAAGCAACTTGAAAAAAAAGGTTATGCTTATGAAGTGGATGGTGATGTTTACTTCTCAGTTGAAATGTTCAAGGATTATGGTAAGCTTTCAGGTAAAAAGATAGATGATCAGAAAGCAGGTGCCAGGGTTGAAGCTAATATAAACAAAAGACATCCTGCTGATTTTACTCTATGGAAAAAAGCAAAAGCGGGAGAACCTGTTTGGAAGTCTCCTTGGGGAGAGGGGAGACCGGGTTGGCACTCTGAGTGTGTCGTCTTATCTCAAAAGTATTTAGGAAGTGAGACTTTTGATATTCATGGTGGTGGGGTTGACTTAGTTTTTCCTCATCATGAGAATGAGAATGCTCAAGCAGAAGTTCTCTCTCATAAACCCCTAGCTAACTATTGGATGCATAACGGTTTTATCAATATTGAAGGTGAAAAGATGTCTAAAAGCTTAGATAACTTCTTCACAGCACGTGATATACTTAAAGAACATGATGCCGAGACGATTAGATTCTTCTTTCTTTCTAAGCATTATCGTTCTCCAATTGACTTCAATCGTGAGATAATGCAAGAATCAGAAACAGCAGTGAAAAACTTCTATACTGCCTTAAAATTGATTAAATATGATGCTTCTAGGGCCAAGAAAGAATATTCTGAATCCTTACTTTCTAAGAAAGAAGAATTTATCACAGCAATGGATGATGACTTTAATACTGCTAAGGCTCTTTCTGTCATGTTTGATTTAGTAAAGATAATTAAAAATCCAAAAGAAGAGTTGGAAGAAAGAGAAATAACTGCAGATCTACTAGTTGAGTTAGGAAGAGTATTGGGATTCTTTTCTGATCTTGAAGGAAAATTATCTAATGACTTGGGTGATTTCTCAGAGAAGCTGCTCAAGATAATAATAAACTTGAGAAATCAAGCAAAAATAGATAAAAACTGGGCCTTATCAGATATGATACGTGTTGAATTATTAAAAGAGGGAATCCAACTTTTAGACACAAAAGATGGTACAAAGTGGGAGATTAAGTAAATTTATTTTAATAATTATTGACAAGATTTTGTTTAATCCATAATCTATTAACAAAATAGTTATATAATTAATAAGGGAGCTCATAATGGAAATCAAATTAAAGTTTTTAGTTATTATCATAGTTATTCTACTACTAATAAGTGGGTGTAGTTACAAAGAAGATAAAGTTCCAAAGGATCAAGAAGTTGCTCTTCGTTACTATGAATTTCTCAAAGTTAATGATGATTTAACAATAAGTGGAGTTAACGAAATCAATTCAGAAGACCTTGTAGATAGAGAGTATTTTCAATTCATTTATAAGAAAGGCCAAGTTAGCAAAATTATCTCCCACTCTTCTCTAGCCAACTCCTTCCATGAATTGAATAAGTATATATATAATGTCAATAAAGAATGGAAAGAGATAAATATCATTAACTCAAGCTCTGCTAAAGAATATACATTCTCATACGATAAAGAACTTATTAAATTCTTACTCACTTATAATAATCAGCAAGAAGCTACTTCATTTCAAGTAATACCATTCAATATTAATTACGACAACTTCAATATATTGGGAAGGTCAGTAATATATACAGGCAAATTTGTTTATAATACTGATAAGTTGCTAGAAAAAATTATCTGGAATGACAGTAATGCAGAATATCATTATACTTATAATAAGAATAATATCATGATGACTAAAAATATTTATCAGAAAGGATCTATTCTTTATGAATATCGATACGAATCTAACAAGCAGGGTATTGTAATAGGTATTAAATAGGAAAAGCATGGATAAATTCTTAGATAATACTTTAAATTTCTTAGCCACAAAGTCTTCATCACTAATTGCTCCTTATAAAGACAGCAATATTTTACTGCAAATAATCCTATTGCTAGTACTTTTAGTTGGCACGTTTTTTCTCAACAGACTGATAGGTCGAATAACTAAAAAGAATTATTATAGAATAAGAAAAAGTCAAGCAGGGAGTTTAATTCACGATTCAATTTATCCTGTTTATAAAAAACTACTTATTGCTTTAATATTTTCCTTTACTGCTGAGGTATTCAAGTTTTATAACATTGAGTTGCCAATAATTGAGCAATTATATATAATTCTCTATCTTTGGGTAGGTATAAAAGTAGTTTCCCGCATGATAAAGAATAATTTATTCAAGAAAGTTATTATTTATAGTGCATGGATCATCATTATCTTGAATATCTTAAATCTCTATTCCGATACTGCAATTCTCTTAGATACTATTGCGGTAACCATATCCGGTTTGCGCATTTCAATATATAGTATTATTAGAAGTATCGTATATTTTGGGGTTATCTTCAAAGTAGCTTCAATCTTAATGACTTTTATTTCTCAGAGAATAGAGCAGTCTGAGGATCTTAATCCTACAATAAAAGTATTAATGACAAAGGCCATCTATGTATTAGTTTTTGTCTTTGCTACAATCCTTTTTATTAATATTCTGGGGATAGATTTAGGTTCATTAGCTCTATTTACTTCCGCTCTAGGTGTTGGTATTGGTTTCGGTTTGCAGAAAATTGTTGCCAATCTAATAAGTGGAGTAACACTCTTGTTAGATAATTCTCTTAAACCTGGCGATATAATAGAGGTTAAGGATCAATTTGGAACAGTAAAGGTCATGGGTTCACGTTATACCTCCATTGTTACAATTGAAGGGAAAGAGCATCTTGTTCCTAATGAATACTTTATAAGTAATGAAGTAGTTAATTGGTCTCATTCAAATAAACTTGTCAGACATTCTGTTGATGTAGGAGTTTCTTATAATTCTGATATTCATCAAGTAATGCAGATATTAGAGGAATCTTCTAAAAAAGTTGAACGAATTTTGAAGCGACCAAAAGCGGTAATTCAATTAGTGGAATTTGGAGATTCTTCTGTTAATTTTAAAATTCAATTTTGGATTAATGACCCACAAAAAGGAATTTTGAACGTCAAGAGTGACCTCTTAATCCATGTTTGGGATGCCTTCAAGGCCAATAACATAGAAATACCTTTCCCTCAAAGAGATATACATATTAAACCCAAATAATGCAGTCGACTTTTGGGAATAGCACTATATTCTTCTGCATCATTCGGGTTAAACCCAAATATTATTTTTGCAAAAGAAAAGAGTGTTAGAATAACTAACACTCATAATATTTTTTACATTAAACCCAAATAATGCAGTAGATCTTTGAGAATAGCACTATATTCTTTTGCAAAAGTAACTTCCATAATTTTCAGGAATATATATATTATATGCCTT
>JAEKNW010000119.1 GCA_016838885.1 Candidatus Cloacimonadota bacterium | reverse complement strand
GTTACCAATAAACAATCATTATAAAATGTCAAGAAAACCTAAAGATGAGCTATATTATTGACTTTTTCAAGGATAAACTATTGAGGAGGGTGGCTTGATGGTTGAACAGTCTCACACCCTAATTCATCTATTTTAAAAAAAACATATTGACGAAAAATTTATCAAAAATAAGACTGAATTCTATATATGAAAAATAGAATAATTGTTATAGATATCGGAAATACAAACCTAGTTATTGGCGTATATGATAAGGGCCAATTACTCTCTTCATGGCGGATTCACACTGATAAGAATCGGACTGAAGATGAGTATTTTGTCGTTTTATCAGCACTGCTTTTATCAATAAAGGAGGAGATAGAGAATATTGCTATTGCTGTTTTATCATCAGTGGTTCCGCAGTTAAATAGAGTCATAAGAAAAATGTTTGAGAAATATTTTAACTGCAAGTTTGTTCAAGTAAATTCTGAAATGGATTTGAATCTGAAGTTTTTAATCCCTGATTATAGCCACATTGGGGCTGATTTATTAGTGAATGCTTACTCTTCAATTAATAAATACAAGACAAATACTATTGTTTGTGATTTAGGGACTGCAACCACGATTCAATTGACAGGCAAAGATGGCACATTTTATGGTGCTTCTATTATACCCGGGGTAAAAAGCTCTTCGAACTTATTATTCGAAAAGGCTTCTCAACTGGCTGATATTAAGTTAGAAAGACCAAGGAAAATATTGGGGCTTTCTACAAAAGATGCTTTATTATCAGGTATAATTAATGGACATGCCTTCATTTTAGATGGATTTATTCGCAAAATAAAAGAGGAATATAATCTTAAAGAGTACAAAACTATTGCCACCGGGGGTATTGCAAAATTAATTTGTAGCTGTTCTCAAGAGGTCGAGATTATTGATGATTCATTAATCTTAGATGGATTGAACCTTATTGCTAAAAATATTAAATAATAATTAGGATTGTTATTAATGGTAAAAACGTATAGAACAATAATTCTGTTCATTGTCCTAACTGGTAGTCTAAATTTATTTGGAATAGATTATAAATTGGGTGATTATAAGTCTTTTTATGGGAATAAGATAGACTATTATGATCTAGGTGCGAAAAACTTCCAAGATAATATCTTTTGGTCTAGTAGATTTCCTACTACAGAAGAGGAAATCGATTTTGTAAATCAGAGAGTTGGAATTATTACAAAATTCAACTCCGTAGAAGCATATCCCAAAATCTATATATCTTTAGATCAATATTTTGACAATCTATTTGCTTATTCATTTGATAAACTTCTTTATGAGAAAACTATTGAGTTTTTTGGACAAGAAGAGAGGGAAGAATCAAGTGGAGGATTAATTCCTGATTTAGTATTTGATTTACCTAAGTTTGCTCGTTCAAAAACTGTTAAAAGAATCTTTGGTGAGAAAGCAGGAAGGTTAAGTTTTTCCGGTAGTGAACGGCTAACTATCTCAGCTACAAGCACTAAGAATGATAATATTGCTTTGTCTGAAGGGAGTGATGCTTCAACCTTGACTCCTAAAATGGAGCAGAAACTTAATATGCAATTAAAGGGTACCATTGGAGAGAAAATCCATGTAGACCTTAAATATAACTCCGATCAAGAAGAGACATTTTTTGACCCTAACAACATTAATATCAGTTATAAAGGTTTTGATGATGAGATTGTTCAATCTGTAGAAGCAGGTGATATCTCTCTTGATTTATCCGGATCATCCCAATATGTGGGTTCTATTTCATCTTCGCAAGGACTTTTTGGAATAAGATCAGACCTTAAAATTGGTGCTTTAGAGATTACTGCTATTCTGAGTCAAGAAGAGGGAAAGAAGAATAAGATGACCTTTGAATCAAAGGCTCAAGCAGATTCTTCAATAGTTAATGCTCGAGATTATACCAGAAGAGACAGGTATTATTTGATTAATCCTTATGAACTGTTTGCTTTTCACCAAGAAGGAGATGTTGTTCCAGGTACAAGTACGCCAATTCCTTCTGGTTGGATTAATAATGCTATTAAGTTAGATAATAATGGCTCTTTACTTCTTATTGATGACCAGAAATTACCTGCAGATGGCTCTCTTCTTGTCTATCTTGATGATATGAATGCTACAAACAATACAGCTACTGTTCCTGGATTTGAAGATGTGCAAGCAAGCAGTCCTTTCACTCCTCAATTTGATCTTTTAGAAGAAGGGGTTGATTATTATTATGATTATGATTCAGGCATTCTAACCCTCAATAAAACTATTAATAGAAACTACACTCTGGGAGTTAGGTATACTCAAAGAAACGGAGTTTCTGTTCCTCTTAATGATCAAACAAATGATGAACAAGTTCATGTTAAATATATCAGAGTAAGTAATCAAGAATTCGACCCAACTGTTGATCCTAAACTGCCTGGATTTGAAAATCAAGATTTAGATGGTGATAACTTACCAGACAATAGATTCTATACTTGGCACTATCAATTACGTAATGTTTATAGCTTAAATTCTCGTAATATCAATAATGAAGACTTCTCTTTAAGAGTCTTTACTAATGATACTGCAGATAATACCAATGATTATTTTGTTCCCGCAGAAGTAGATAATGCCGGTTTTGCTACATTAAATGAATATCTTCGCTTAGATACTAATGGCGATGGTAAAGTTGATGGTAGTGATTCATCTGTGAATCTAACGAGTGGTCTAATATTTTACCCTTGGTTGGAGCCTTTTAAACCATTGGGAGATACTCTTCTTTATCAAAAAGAGAATGAGAACATCTCCTCCACAGAATATCGTTATAAAATGATAGTTAAAGGGAAGATTGGTACTGATGAGATAACTTTAGGCCAGACTAATATCTTGCGAGGAAGTGTTAAGGTTAGAGTTAATGGGTCACCTCAAAATGAAAATATTGATTATTTAGTTGATTATGATTTTGGCAGAATTACTTTCTTGACTGCAGCAGGTAAAGACCCTAATGCTAAAATCGAAATCGATTATGAATTTAAATCAGGTTTTGGTTTAGATAAAAGACAGCTCTTTGGGATTAGAGCAGATTATAAGGGGATTGATAACTTCAATATTGGTGGTACTGTAATCTATAGGTCGGAAACTGTTCAAGATGAACGCCCTAAAATAGGGGAAGAAAATATGGAACTCTTCTTAGCCGATATTGATGGTTCCTTCGAAGTAAAACCAAGATTCATGACTGATATGATTGATTGGATTCCTTTAATCGAAACTGAGAGCGAATCAAGTTTTAAGCTTTCAGGAGAAGTTGCTTTCTCAGCTCCGAATATCTATGGTAACCCCGATGGTAAGAAAAAAGAGGCTTACATAGATGATATGGAAGGGATTCTTGATCAATACCCGCTTGGTATTACCAGAAAAACCTGGGTACCTGCTTCGAAACCTGTAAATACTCTTCTCTCAAAAGCACGTACTCATTGGTTCAATCCGGAAAATATTAAAAGACGAGATGTTTATGACCCATCGACAATGGATGATGAGGAGGAAAAAGAAGATATTTCTATTCTCGCTCTTAAGATTGTTCGCCCAGAATTGAACCATCCTGATACTTCTAACAGAAGCTGGGGTGGTATTATGAAATATGTCGGTAATCAAGTCGATTTTACTGATAAAAAATACATTGAAATCTTAGTCAAAGTCGATACCACTTATGGTAATGGTGATGTAAATGTCAATCTCAGATTAGATTTAGGTGATATTAGTGAAGACTATTATACCTTCAACGAAGGGGAGAATTTTCTCAACACTGAGGATGGAATTGCAGATGGCATTATTGATGGTGTTTTAGATGTTAGAACCGAAGATTTAGGCCTTGATGGGGTGAAAAGCGGATTACCTGGAGACGACCCTTATGATAATTTTAGTGATAATAAAAACAGTGATGGGGATTATCTATTTATTAACGGAACAGAAGGGAACAACTCCTTAGATACCGAAGATTTGAATGGAAATGGTAACTTGGATGTACTTAATAGATATCTGGAATATTCTATTCCAATTTCTGCTAACAATAATGAATTTCTACAATCTGAGTACAGAGGTTGGAAATTGTACAGAATCCCTATTAACAATAAAAACAATTATAATATTATTACAAATAACCCGGCAATTAATCCATCTTTAAGTAAAATTTCTTATGCCAGACTATGGTTCGAAGTTGATAAAACAGTGAGAATAAAAGTTGCAGAGTTGAGCATAGTCGGGAATAGATGGGAAGAGAGACCAATCTTACAGGTTAATGAGATAGACTCTGTTTTTGTTGAATCAACAGTCTCCTTAGATATTCTTGAAGCAAACAACACAAGCATTTTAGCCGGGATTACTGATAATCAAAAAGATAATCATTATACACCTCCAACAGGAACTTTTAAAAAGAAAGATGGAATAGAGTCTTTTGAACAAGCCCTTACTTTTTCAGTAAATAATTTAAATGAAAAACAGATTGGGATGCTTCGTAAGACTTCAACCCAAAGTACAAATTACCTGCTCTATAATAAGTTAAGATTCTGGGTCTACCCAGAATTAAATCCTGGTAATCTCAATACTTCAGACTCCTTAAATGTTATAATCAGAGTTGGATCTGACTCAACACGATATTACGAAGTGAAAGAGAAGATTGCTCCGATAATTTATGATACCAAAATGAGTAGAAATAATTGGATTGAGATTGAGATTGATTTCAATGATTTAACGGAGCTGAAAAATCTAGGGCTCCTTAATAACGCGAATGCCGATGAATCATATACTAGCGGGAACAGAACTTATCGTAAAAAAGGGGATGTAACTCTTTCAAATATAAAAGAGATTAATTTAGGAATAGAACCCCTACCTGGTTCAACTTTTACAGGAAAAGTCTATTTTAATGATATTAGAGTAGCAGATCCTTATGAGGATACAGGCTATAAAGCAAGAGTCTCAATGAATACCTCATTCGCAGATTTCTATACAACTTCTCTTGATATTGTGAAATCATCTGATAACTTTATTAATCAGCCTTCACGTAATGCTTCTTCCATAACATCAAGTCAACAATCAACATCATTGAATTTTAAAAATAATCTAAGACTTAATAAGTTTTTTAACGATGATTGGAAGATTAACATGCCTTTTACTTTAAATTATTCCAATACTGAAAGTATTCCCCGTTATAAACAAAACTCAGATATCCTTAGAGATAACTTAGACCCAATCGAAAAAGAGAGAGAAAAAAGTGTTACTGAAAAATATGATGCATCTTGGAATTATAGTAAATCAAAAACTAATAACCCATGGGCTGATTATACTTTAGGGTCTTTCTCCCTATCTGCTAATGCTTCATTAACTGATCAAATTACTCCAACTGCAGCGGATACCACCTACACTTGGAAGGGTACTGTCTCCTATAATCTTAATTTAGGAAATTTACCACGTGGCTTCAAAGTCTGGAATGATGTTAAATTGAATCTTTTCCCATCTTCTTTTGATAATACTTTTACAATGGATGCTAAGAACCCTAGTAAATATGTTCTCACTCGAACTGATACCCTGGTATATTGGCGAGATGATACATCTTCTTCTAATATTAATACAAAAATTGCAACTACTGCTAATACTGTTACTTTCCCAATTGTTACCGGGAAAAATAAAACATATCTAAATACTACTTATAAACTCACTACAACCCGTGATCTGAAATATGAAAATAGAAAGAAAGATATTAATATTGGGGAAGAGACAAAGTATAATCAAATAATGACTTATAGCTTTACTCCAGACCTCTTTACTAATATTTGGAGCTTCTCCTCTAATGGGGAAGTTAGATTCAATGAAAAAAGAACTCAAAAATCCAGTGTCGCAGCAGTAATTGAAGAAGAAGGAATCCAGTTCAAACATGATGGCGATGTAAATAGAAACCTCAACTTCAATATGACTCTTAGAAATTCTGATCTTCTCTCCTCACTTTCAACTTCTATGGAGACTAAAAGAACTGCTAGAGCTGCAGCATCTGATTCCAAAGTAGCTAGTTCTCCAAAAGACGATAAAGCCGTCTCTACTCCTGAAGATAAACCTAAAGATGAAGACATGAAAGATCCTGAAGTAGAAGATAAGGATAAGATTGATGAGATCGAAGATAAAGCAAAGACAGAAACTGAAGAAAAAAAGCAAGAAGAAATGACTGTTAAAGACAAAAAAAGATTAAGAGATCTTCAGAATGAAGAAAATAAAATGATGCAAGCTCTTAATGATAAACTAAGTCCGGAAGAGAGAGAATCTTTTGAAAAAGAGATAGAAAGAGTAAGAAAGGAAATAGCCGAACTGTCCAATGAAATATATATCCCGAAACGTAAAGAAGAAAAGCCGGATGATACTTATGTAGGCGATAATGAGAGTCCAAAAAGTTCTCAAGACAGACCTAGTTTCCAATTTGGACTTACTGATATTGTTACCTTCTTAAGTAAGATTGATAACTTGGATATTTCTTATTCAAACACTTATTCCATGAACTATACAAACTTAGAAGATAGACCTACTTATAATTTCCAACTTTCTATTCCCTACTCCTTAGATACAGAATATATCAATGTTAAAGAGAATAATAACACTATCGATTTGTCTTCAGGATTATCCTTCAACCGGATTGATACCCAATTTGGATATTCCCTAAATGATAAAAAAAGATGGTCAAACACTACAACTCAGACAATCACTACAGTATTTCCTGATATCTCTGTCAATGTTAATGATATTCAAAGATATATTATGCTACAAGATTATCTTACAAGTAGCTCTGTTGGTTCTAAATTCACTTATCAAGTTAAGGAAGAAGGCGAAATTGGCTTCACTGATCCAAATTCGCAGACTTTAACAACATCCTTCTCGCCTTTGATAAGCTGGAGAGGAAACTGGATTAAAAACATTCAAACTAGTATCTCTTATAACTGGTCTAAGACTGAAACAACTACCAATAAAGTCTCTTTTGATTATATCACTAACGTTAATAACCAAGGACTCAACGGTAATATAAACTGGGCTTTTAGAGCTGTTGATGGCTTTAAATTACCTTTTATCTCAAAATCTTTTGTGATAAAAAATGATATGACTTTGAAGACAGACTTTAGCTGGGATAAAAGCTACACTACTGAAAAAGGTAATGCTCAAGAAATAGTTACTAAACATTTAGTCAATTACTCTATTGTCCCTGGAGCAGCTTATAACTTCCATCGAAATATCAAAGGCGGAACAGACTTCAGTTATAAACTCACCCAAGATAAAAAAAGTAATCGTGATATAGAAATTACATCCTTTGCTATCTGGATCGAGATTGCTTTCTAAAGGATAGAATGCTTAAAGAACTACTGCATTATTCGGGTTAGAATTACTAAGATTCACCTTATCTGAGTTCACTTACTTCTCTATTAAACAGTCCCTTAATACGGCAATTAGTCGCCTTTAAAAAAAAGGGGTTGACACTAAATCTAATGATTTAAATAAATGACTTTATAATAAATAAAATAAAAAATAGGAGGAGATAATGTCTGAAAATTTGAAATATGGATCTATTAGTTCCGCTGAAGCGATGGAGTTAGAAAATAAGTATGGTGCACATAACTACCATCCACTACCAATTGTGATTGCAAAAGGTGAGGGAGCTAAAGTATGGGATCCGGAAGGAAATGAATATTTCGATTTCCTATCAGCTTATTCAGCTGTTAATCAAGGACACTGTCATCCAAAAATTATCAACGCTCTTATTGAGCAAGCGAAAACACTGACTCTTACTTCAAGAGCTTTCTATTCAAATAACTTAGGTGAATACGAAAAATTCATCACTGAGTTCTTTGGTTTTGATATGGTACTACCAATGAATAGTGGTGCTGAAGCTGTTGAAACTGCTATCAAATTATCCCGTAAATGGGGATATGAAAAGAAAGGTATCGAAAATGGAAAAGCTGTTATCGTCTTTGCTGAAGGTAACTTCCATGGCAGAACTATTACTATCATTTCTGCTTCTGGCGATCCAGACTGTAGAGAGGGATTTGGTCCTTTCACTCCAGGGATCCACAAAATTCCTTACAACAATGCTCAAGCTTTAGAAGAATATTTATCTGCTGAAGGTAAACACGTAGCTGCCTTCATCGTTGAACCTATCCAAGGTGAAGCCGGTGTATTCGTTCCAGATGATGGCTACTTAAAAAGCTGTTATGATATCTGTAAAAAACATAATGTTCTCTTTGTTGCTGACGAAGTTCAAACCGGTGTTGCTCGTACAGGCCGTCTTTTAGCTTGTGATTACGAAAACGTTCGCCCTGATATTCTTATCCTTGGAAAAGCTATCTCCGGTGGCGTTTATCCTGTATCTGCTGTTTTAGCTGATAAAGAGATTATGTTAGTAATCAAACCAGGACAACATGGCTCTACTTACGGCGGAAACCCACTTGCTTGTGCTGTAGCTAAAGCTGCTCTTGAAATTGTGAAAGATGAAAATCTTATTGAAAAAGCCTTCGATTTAGGAAAAATCTTCCGGGAAGAACTAGAACAATTCAATCATCCAATGATTAAATTAGTCAGAGGAAGAGGTCTTCTCAATGCTATCGTCGTTGAACCTAAAGATGGTAAAGAAGCTTGGGATGTATGTGTCTTACTTAAAGAAGCAGGTTTATTATGTAAGCCAACTCATAGACATATCATCAGATTTGCTCCACCTCTTGTAATCTCAGAAGAAGAGCTTAGACAAGCTTTAGAAATTATCAAAGGTGTTTTTAACGCTTTATAAAAGATAAATTACTAAGAAAAATAAAAAAAGGTCATTGGAAACAATGACCTTTTCAAATTCTGACAAATGTATTTTTGCAATTTATCTACTGTTATGGTTTACCTTTCTTTAAGTTTAGCTTTATTACAATGTATATGAATAATACAAAGCTTATAACAAATACTGCATAGATCCACAAGCTCCACTTTGCTTTAGGAAGGACTTCAAAATCAAGAGAAATTTTATTATCATTAATCTCTGAATCTATTGCTTGAACATGAAATGTATAATCTCCAGGAGGAATATTATTATAGGAGATTTTTCCATTAAAATCAACAGTATTCCAGTCTTCATTATATCCTTCTAACTTATATCTGATCTCATAATCCTCTGGAAATTGGCAGTTAAGAAGAGCAACTGGGAAAGTTATTTTGGAGTTAGCAGGAAGTTTTAAGTCTGACTCAAGAGATATGATTTTATTATTTACATCTACCCAAGAAATATCAAGTTTATGCTTAAAAAGACTTCTGTCAAATTTAAAAAATTCTTTGTTATACAAGTATACAAAGATGTCTTTCTGAGGAGTTACGAATACAGTATGTATAAAATTTGTTATTTCTTTTCTATTGTTTAGAATATGGGTTAATCCACTTTTTTTATCTTTTAGTATCAAACTTTTACTATTGTAAATCAAAAATTTATCAGTAATATCTTCAATAAATAAAGAACGGCGGAAAATATCGAAGTGGTTACTATAAAAGTTGTTCCCTTCATAGAGATAGTTCCAATGATTATTGTCATAGTAATAAATAGTATTATTGTGAAGAATATAGTAGTAATTGTCAGACTTTGTTAAGTAAATGACCTCGTTAGGATTATTAGTAAGATGGATATAATCGCTTTCTAATTCAACTATTTTACCATTAACAAACTTACTAACTCTATACTCAATTTTCTCATCTAGCTTCTTTTTATGTAGTGCAAAAGCAGTGCTGTCTTTTGAGACTAGAGATAGGTAATACATAGGCTTAGATTTTTTTTTTGGCTGGATATTGAATACTTTTATGCCATTATCATCATATACCACAATTAAACTATCTTCAATAATTCTATCAGATGAGTAAAAATCATAAAAGAATGGAGCTACAGAGTTGATTTTTTCTACTGGTGTTTTTGATAAATCATATTGAGATAATATTTGATTATCTAGGAGATGAAGCATATTGTTATAACTATCATAATAAAAATTTCCTGAATTGACAATTCCAAGTGAATCTATAATCTCATCTTCTAAAGAGTATCTGACTATACTATTGCCATTTCTTTTGCTGGAAAAATAGAGATAGTTCTTTTTGTTATCAAAAAACGGGAAATTATTATCATCCAAAGTAAGGACTCTTGATAGGCTATCCTTTCCAATCCTAAATACATGCAAATACCAATCGGGAAATTTATCTTGGATGGCTAATACAAAATTATCAGTAACAGAATATATGTAATCAGTATGCTGGGAATACGTGTTTCTTCGAGCATAATATCTTCTAACACTTTCTAAAGAACTAAACTTATCTTTGGGAATTGTCATTTTTTTTAATTGGGGTGAAAATCTCGTAATCAATGTGTTTTGAACAGAATAATTACCAAAAAATAGTATCAATCTATTATTATTTTCTTCAAAAGATAGTCCTTCAATTTCTTCATTAAGGAAATAGTATTTGATATCATTCTTGTGAGTTAAGACATTGAAAAACTCTATCTTAGCTATTCTCTTATCAGGGTCATAGTTAGAACTAATTAAATTGTTTTTGGAAGCTGAAAATTTATTATTAGATACTATTGAGAAATTTGGATTAACTGGGCTTAATTCTGCTTTATCTTCTGTAGTTTTTAATATTAGAAATTTTACTAACTCATTTTCATTACTTTTTTGCCAAAGAGGTTTATTATCATTTTCTTTTATCTGAGAGCTAATCTTGTATGAAAATAATTTACCGTAACTATGAATATATAGTTTAACTCCATTCAATTTTTCTTGCTTTGTTAGGGTATAGTAAATATCATCTTTGATTCCCTGAGAAAATGATGTAAATTCAGAAAAATATATTCGATCTTTCTTTTGATAAATAGCCCGATCAGTTTTACCATCACATATAAAATCAATTATTTTATATTCTTCAGGAAGTTCTATTTTTTGACACTTTTTTTCAACTGTACTAATACTATATAAGTAATTAGTATTTACAATGTAGAAAAAATAATTATTATCAGATGATTTCCATAGTTTTAAATTTGTATTGCTTTCACAAATAGCCTTCAAGTCTTTTGAAGGTGCAACTATAATGGAATCTTCTTCATTATGACTTAACATTCTTAGATAGTAATATTTAATTTCTTCTTTAATTTCTTCTTTAATTTCTTTATCTTCCTCTGATGTAAACAAATCTCCTATGCCCACATTACCAAAAGTTACTTTACGGTTTCGAAGCCTTTGTATATCTGAAGGAATCAATTCTCTTTTAACCACTCTAGCACCAAGGTAATTATCTAGGTGATAAATGTCGAAGAGTAAATTAGGGGCTAATAAATAAGTATCTGCTGTAAGTATTAACTGAGAAATATCCAGATCATCTCTTCTACTCTCTCTATTGAATCTTATTTTGAACGGGTTAGATATGTTCTCCAATTTATTTGGACCATTATAATAGAAATACGTTGATGGAAGATCACTTACCTGCTTTTGGTGCTTAAAAATCTTAAATTCTTCTTTTTCTATCACATAATATCCTTTGTACCCTAGAAGCAATATTTTATTCTCTTCGTGGAATACATCTTTTAGAATATCATCCTTTAATAAATCATGAACTTGAACTTGATAATTGTGAACTAATATTACTTTGTTGGGAGTAAAGAAAACTAAATTTCCATTACTCATCTTGTATGCCTTAGGTTTATCATTGATAAGATATTCTTGATAATAACCATGATTATCAATTTGTTTGATAATATGGCTTTCAAATCCGTCATAGCACATAAGGGAATAACCCTTTGTTTCCAGACAGTTAATATACCAATAATATCCTTTATTATCTTTTACATAATTATCAAACTTTAATCCCTCTGGCGCGTCCTTAAGATGTCGCAAATTCTCAACACCTTGCAAAACTATCTCACTTAAATTTGCACTCAGATTGTCTGCATGTATAAGAGAAAGTAAATTAAATAAAACAACTAATAACATAGTAATAATGATTCGTAAGTTTTTCATTTGAAACCTCCATTATTAAAACTAACGATTCAGTTTAGAATAGACATTAATATTAAATAAAGTCTTGCTCCACTCTATAAAATATTTACTTAATTATATTTAATCCATAAGACACAATTACATAACTATTTCACTAATTTAAATTAGTCAAGCTTTATTTTCAGTTAAATGTGTTTGTTACTTAGAGACTGTTCAAATTAACTAGTTGATATTAAATGCCTTAATTTATAAAAGGGGTCAATTAGTGCACACTTTTTATTTATTATCCCACACTTTTGGAATTGACATCTTTGATCTGATGTTCCCGAAATCCAGAAATGGAATATTGTTCATCAGAAGATGGTGCTAATATATCCCGAAGGGATAAAAAGTTCTACTGCATTATCCGGGTAAAAAAATATCTTAGTTTTTTGTAAATATGGTTTATAATAATAATATCATAGTCCTTAGTCTTATCCTAGGGAAACCTTAGTCATTCCTTTGAGTATCTCGATGAAATCCCAATGATTCATCGAGATACACAAAAGCATGACTAGACAAACCCTTTTGTAATGCCTGTTTAGGGCTCTTAGATAAAGGTAGAATTTAGTCCGCTTTCAGATAAAGAGCAAAGCTCAAGCTTGAGAACCTTTCCTATATTACTGTTTACATTATAATGAAAATTTTCTATTTTCTTGGGTCCTCCAATTTGCTTACCACTCTACTTGAGAGAGCCTTATAAATTATGTACTATGCATTAGAAGAATATATGTCGCCCCTCTAGGGCTCATCCATGGTTGGAATCTCGGTACAGTTTCTTGCGAACGCTGCCTATTATATGGCATACCTTCGGGATTTAACCCAAATAATTTGGGTTAAAGATAAGTTATTGGAAAAGTTGGATTGATGCTTGAACAGTCTCTGGCTGAGAGACTGTTCAAATTAACTAATTGATATTAAATACTTTAATTATTAAACCCAAATAATGCAGTAGATCTTTGAAAGTAGCACTATATTCTTTTGCAAAAGTAACTTCCATAATTTTCAGGAATATATATATTATATGCCTTCAAATTATGTAAGTTATTTTGCTAAAAGAATCTGCACTCTTCTCTAAAG
>JAEKNW010000118.1 GCA_016838885.1 Candidatus Cloacimonadota bacterium | reverse complement strand
TTTGAAGGCATATAATATATATATTCCTGAAAATTATGGAAGTTACTTTTGCAAAAGAATATAGTGCTGTTCTCAAAGATCTACTGCATTATTTGGGTTAAACCCAAATAATGATATAAAATGTAAAAGGGCAATCAAAGCCTTGCCCTTTTACATGAATTTGTGAGTATATTTTCTTCTCTTTTATGTTCTTTATTAGACCATTACACCATTAAACAAGATAAAGCTATACAATAATATTTAGATTTTGGTGATTCTGAGCGAGACATGACAACTACGGGTTTAGTAGTTCCTTGAATTAATCCTGCTAATTCAGCACCAGCCCAAAGCATTTGTCCCTTGTAGAAAGAATTACAAGCTTCTAAGGATGGAAAGAGCAGAACATCTGCATCTCCATTAATAGGAGTAGGGACACCTTTAATCTTAACACTGGCTTGATCACAGGCTAAGAAGATATCTAAAGGACCGTCCACAAGGCAATTCTTTATCTGACCACGTTGAGCCATCATACAAAGTTGGGTATAATCATTATGAGATTCAAAATGTGGACTTACCTTCTCAGCTGCCGAGATAAGAGCTACTTTAGGAGTCTCAATCCCAAATCTACGTGCCATAGCCACTGAATAGTTGAGCATAGCAGTCTTCTGTTTCAAATCAGGGAAGGGCAAAACAGCAGTATCAGTAACAAATAGAAGCTTATGATATTTTGGGATTTCTAAAGCACAGACATAGGTCATAGTTGCTTTTGGAGGTAATAAACCTCTTTCTTTGTTAATAACTCCTCTTAAGAATTTATCAGTCCCACAGAGACCTTTCATAAGGACATCAGCTTGGTCATTTCTGACCATCTCCACTGCTTTTTCAATAGAGGCAATTTCATCTTTAATATCAATAATCTGGAAAATATCAGGGTTTATTAGAGCTTCTTGAGCAACTTCTACAATTTTATCTGCATCGCCAATCATAATGGCTTCAATAAAGCCATCCTCGATAGCTTGAGCTATTGCTCCGATAGTATTTGAATCTTGAGCATAAGCTACTGCAATTTTGAATTTCTTCTTTAGTTCTTTAACTTGTTCAACCATTTGGTCTAGACTAGTAATCATAAGTTTTCCTTATTAAGCTAAAAGGGCAGCTAAAGCAATTGAATAGAGTTTAGTCTGTTCTGTATCACCACGTGAGGAGAGAATAGCAGGACATGTAGCACCACAAACCATAGCAGCTAATTCTGCTTTAACTAGTTTAGTAACAGTTTTGTAGAAAACATTACCAGATTCTATATTTGGAAAAACTATACCATCTGCGTCACCTGCTACTGGAGATTTGAACTTTTTAATAGCTACAGCTTCCTTATCGATAGAGAGATCTAAGGAGAGTGGACCATCCACTAAAGCACCTTTAATTTGACCACGCTCAGCCATTTTGGTGATTATGGCAGCATCAGCATTAGCTACTATCTTATCTGTTGCAGATTCAGATGATGCCAGGATAGATATTTTTGGTTTATCAATATCCAGAGCTTTACATGTTTTTATAATATTATTAGTAATGGCAACTTTTTGCTGAAGATCAGGCAGAGGAATAATAGCAACATCAGAAACGACTAACAACTTCTCATAACTGGGAATCTCCATTACTGTAATATGAGAAAGCATTGAACCTTTAGGCATTAGCCCTGTTTCTTTGTTAAGCAAAGCTCGCATATAGGTATCAGTTCCAAGCAGACCCTTCATGATTAAATCACCTTTGCCTTCGCGAATAAAAAGACAGGCCCTTTGAGCAGCTTTGGAATCTACTTTTTCATCGATTATTTCAAATTTACTAATATCAATATTCTCTGTTTCGCAAGTTGCTTTGATTAGATCAATATTTCCTATCAGTGTTGCATCAACGATTCCTAAATCTATGGCCTTACTAATTGCTCCAATCGAATGACTATCAACAGTATAAGCTCCGACTAATCTCTTTTTCTTTTTACTTCTTAATGAATCAAACATCTGTTCAAGTTTGGTAATTGACATCGAGGTCCTCCAGAATTTTTGCAGTTTAGATATTTTTTCATGATTAGCATATATGTCAAGAAAAAGTATAAATCCTTTGGAAGATTTGTTGATTTGTTGATTTGCTGATTTGTTGAATTGTTGAATTGTTGAATTGTTGAATTGGTTAATTGATGAGTTGTTTAATTGATGAATCCTTTAGAAAAGGATATAAACCCAAATAATGCAGTAGAGCTTTGAGAATAGCACAATATTCTTTTGCAAAATAACTTACATAATTTTCAGGAATATATATATTATATGCCTTCAAATTCTGTAAGTTATTTTGCTAAAAGAATCTGCACTCTTCTCTAAAGGTCTACTGCATCATTCGGGATAAAAAACGAGACAGGACTAAAGTCTTGTCTCGTGATATATTTTTTTCTTTATAAGTACTAGAACATTAAAATCAAGAATACCAAAACTACGGCGAAAAAGACAAAGTTCATAATCATACTCATAATAAGAAGTACTCTCAGAGTATCGATCTTATATTTATTCTCTTTAACTCTTTTATCCAATTTAAGTTGAAGATTTTCTACAACGATTAGTTTTTCTTCAACCACATCATGTTTTTTGATATTTCTGTTATGTTGATAATCTCTAATCCAATTCTGAAAACCATCAAAGAGTAACTTTGAAAGTAGAGAGGGAATAAATGATCCATTATTCATATTATCTTGTGCATTATTACCATTGTTTTGTTTTTTCATGATTATCCTCTTTTTTTTAGAATCTATATCCAACTTGGAAATGATGAGTTGGGTCTAAATCTGAATGATAAGTGAAACCGTAATCTACAAGCATGCCTCTAACATTGAAGCCAACTCCGGCAGAATAAACAGCAGGGTTGTTATGAACACCGGCTCTAAGCTTCATAGCTTCATAAAGGGTATATTCAATACCTGCAGCTACTGATGTATCACCTTTAAGCTCTTTAGTGAGCTCAAGAGTAGTCATTACACCATAGTAAGGTTGGTAAGCAATACCTGTTACCATTTTTCTAGGTAACTCAAACTGTTCATCATCGCCCATAGTTGGGTTATTGATATTATGAATTGCAAAGGATAGTTTGGTTCTTTGATGCATAGTAGCGATTGCTCCTAAGTTTAAACCAAAAGCACTATCACTTCCATAGTTTTCAGCAAATTCAAGGTCATACATATTTAAGGAATACCCAAAGGCAATTGAGCTATGTAAATCCTTCATTAACTTAAAAGCATGAGATAAGGTGAAAGTAGATTCTGTAGAAAGACTTGTGTCTTCGAAATCAACACCTAATTGCTTGCCTGCTATACCTATTGTTCCATAAATTGGAGAAAAGCGGTATGATGCAGAAGCAGTATAGACTCTTAAGTATTTGTTTCCATACAAGTCAACCATACCTAAATTGAATTGATTATCAGCTTCATCTAACCCGGCCGGGTTATAGAAAGAGGCATCAGAATCATTTGATAAGGTAAAGAAAGCATCTCCCATTCCACGTGCTCTAGCTGATGATGGATAGGTCTCAAAGAGGGCATTCAAATTTAATGCAAGAAGAGCAATTAAGCTAGTTAATAATATTAGTTTTTTCATTGATACTCCCTTATTTAAGCTGTCCGGCTACGACAATTGGTTGGTCTGTTATATATTTTTTCCCAGTCTCTCTGATTACTACTTCAACCTGGCAAATATAAGTTCCGATATCGACTAACTCACGATTTTTGTCTCTTCCATCCCAACGAAACTCTCCTAATCCACTATGTACATCATTTACCGGAGTATAGACTAAGCGACCTTTTAAATCATAAATACGAATAATAGTTTTAGTGCTATAGCCTTGTTTAAAGCCATATTTTATGGTTAATCTTTCATTCTGATAAGGATTGAAGATGTTCTTAGCATTGTTATCATTATAGATTGATAAATAGGCTTCTTTATCATCGTAAGTGTTGTTGAAAGTTAGTGTTCGATTAGATAATTTTTGGAAAACAGCACCACTTTGGATGTTAGCAAAGGAGAGGTTATTAACTTTTAAAGTCATATTTCCAAACTCTTTAATATCAAAAATTAGGGTTAATGTTGTGCCACTATCTTCAGATCTAAAAGTATCTTCTGATACATAATTTAGTACAATATTTTCATCATTTACTTCAGGATTAATAGCATAAGCAGGAGTGAGATCAATATCATCAACTCTGTAATCAACAAAACTTAGAAAAGTTTTGTCAAAATCTAAATCTATACTCAAGCTATCTAAACCATAGTTTATTACTGGATAAGACTCTAAAATCTGTCTATCAGAATTGAAATGAACATAAAGTTTATTACCAATTTTCTCTAATTCAGGAGTAATCTCTATGTTACTAGGATGAGGGGTAATAAAATCAGCTTCATTTCTTGGATTAATAACAAAATTTCCACTTTCAAAAGTTACGATTCCTTTTATAGAATCCCAAAAATCGTTAACTTCTGGATTTGAATCAAAGAATCCATTTCCAACTCTGATTTCATTATCTTCTGCATCAAGAGCAAGCCAGTAATCATCTTCATTATGGTCAGTATATTTAAGGTTCTTAATCTCTATTAAACTAGATTCATATCTCTCGGCAATAGCTAAGTCTTGCATTTGAGTAAGAGTAACAACATTAGCTGTAACATCAAAAGGACCGGCATTAATCTGGGTAATAGTAGCATTAACTAACTCAGTCATACCATTATTTTCCTGAACAGTCCCTGTAATAGAAACCATTGCTCTAAGATTACCGGTATTTTGGGCGTTATTTATATAAATACCGTTCCAAATACCAGGATTAAGATCAAAAGCAAACATATTATTATCTGACCCATCAAAGCCCTTGGCTCCGATAGTTACCGGACTGATAGTTACTTCTTGCCCTATATAAGTAGAAGGATAAGTTCCATCATCGCCTGGTTCATTAGTTTGTTGAATTTCACTTATTGTTTGTCCAAAAGCAGCTTGGAATAAGACTACTAAGAAAAATATTATAATTACTCTTTTTGGCATTATGCCTCCTCAAGGGATTTTTTTCGTTTATTATCAAGGATTATTGCATCTATAGCAAAGATAATCATACCTATCACGATCATAGAATCAGCGATATTAAAAGTGGGCCATCTATCAAAGGAGTAGAACCAGTTCCATTCAGAGGGAATCCGAGGATATAGGCTATCTAAGAAATCTGTTACTTTTCCAAAGATTACTCTATCGATAAGATTACCAATTGCACCTCCAAGAATAAAGCTATAGTATAGCTTTTGCAACTTAGGTTGTTTTATAATTAAGTAGATAAATACTACGATTAAGACTGAAGTTAGAGCGATGAAAATCCAGCGAGAATATTCACCTAAGGAAAGGCTAAAGGCTGCCCCATGGTTTTCAACATGTGTTAACTTAAAATAATCACCTATAAGCTCAATTGAGTGATAGAGTGGCATTTTAAGTCTGACCAGATATTTAGTGATTTGATCGATGATAATTATTACTACCGAAATCAGGAAATATTTCCAGCTTTCTTTCATTATTTTTTATTCCTATTCTTCTTTTTATTTTTTTCATCTTCAGCGGAACGACATTCAATGCAGTAAGTAGCATGAGGCACATACTCCAAGCGTTTTGGTTGAATTCTTTTCCCGCAAATTTCACAGATACCGTAAGTGCCATCATAGACTCTTTTCAAGGCAGCGTTTAAGCATTTAAGATGTTGATGTTCTTTTTCCATCATCAAGACTTGATTCTCTCTATAGTAAGTATCGGAGCCATGATCTGCTTGGTGTATAGCATAGGCTGAAGCATCACCAGAACTCTCTCTCACGCTATCTTTTTGATTATCGTTGAGCTTGTTAATATAGTCAAGACTTTTCTGTCTCTCTTTTAACAAATTTGTTTCATGCTCTTTTAATTCTTCTTTTGTTAACATTTTATCTGACATAAGAATTTCTCCATATTTTACTTAAGAACAATATTAATAAATATCTCAAAAATTTGTCAATGATTTAAATATCTTTCACAAATTCCGAGATGAGTTTTTCTAAATTTGCCTTTGCTACATCGGCATTTTCTCGAATCTCTGATTGGCTATGTTGAGCTTTTTGAATGAGATTAGAATAATTAGTAACAACAGAAAAAGCTAAAACCTTTAATCCGCAATGAATGGCTGTTATTACTTCAGGAACTGTGGACATGCCAACAACATCAGCCCCGATATTGGCAAAGAATTGGCATTCTGCTTTTGTTTCAAAGCTAGGTCCTGTTACAGCAATATAGACTCCTTCTGAAACTTTAACTTTATTGTTTAGTGAGACTAATTTAACTTTTTGACGATAATCTTCGTGATAGGTATCATGCATTGAGACGAATCTCTCTCCTAGAGAGTCATCGTTTGGACCTATCAAGGGGTTAGTTCCCATGAAATTTATATGGTCTTTCAGCATAATAATGCTACCTGGTTTAAACTCTTCGCGTAAGCTTCCTGCTGCATTAGTTACGATCAGAGTATGAACTCCTAATAATTTAAGAACTCTGGTAGGGAATACTACTTCTTCCATAGAGTAGCCTTCATAGAAGTGAAATCTTCCCTGTAAAACAATGACTTTCTTTCCTTTAAGTGTACCTGCTATTAGATTGCCCTTATGACTGGGAGCAGTAGATTTAACAAAGCCGGGAATTTCAGGATAAGGTATAATAATTTTATCAGAGAGATAATCAGCAAAGTTACTCAGACCAGTACCTAAGATAATCCCCACTTCATAGCCTGTCCCGATTTTTTTTGAAATATAATCTTTAGCCCTTTGTAGTTGATCCTTCACCTTTTTCCTCCTCTTGTGGTTTATTGTCTGCTTTTATCTTTTTCATTTCAGCTTGTACGCTTGTTTCGTTTAACCTGGCAATAGCCGGGTCTTTTTCTATTCTATCCAAATAAGTTTTAAATTGAGCAGCTGTTTGAAGTAGGAACATTCTCTTTTCTTCTTTTAATCTAAGATACTGATAATCAAGTTGGTTGAGGAAATGCCGGGCTTCATTGATTGTTTTCTTGGCTTTAATTTCAGCTTCTCTAATGATGTTTTCTGCTTCTTTTCGAGCATTACTAATCATCTCTGCTTTAGCATTTTCGGCAAAGAGAAGTGTTTTCTGAATCAATTCTTCCCGTCTTTTCAATTCTTCAACACCCTTTACAGCTTCAGTAGCTTTATGAGAAATAAATTCTTTCTCTTTTGTCTCTTTCTCTTTAAACTCATTTTGGTGAGTGCGCTCTTGGTATATTTCATTTGCCACAAATTCGAGAAATTCTCTTACTTCTCGTTTACTGTATCCAAAGGCTTTTGTGGAAAACTCTTTGTCTCTTATTTGGGGAATAGATATAGACATTTTTAATCCTTATCAGTTAATTATTAAATTATTTAAGACTAAGTTTTTTATCATTTGGAGAATTACCAGTCCAATCATCGCTGAAAAATCTAGGCCATAAGCAGGCGGAATGAACTTTCTAAAAATATTCAGATATGGATCTGTTAATGTATCAACGAAATTTAGCTTAGTTATAAAATATGATAATCTATTTCCTCTTGAGAAATAGATCATGAAGCTTTTAAACACCGCAAGTATTATTAAGAATTCGTAGATATTTAAAGCCCAAAAGATTATTTTTCCCATTAATCCAAAATCTCATGACAATTACGGCATCTAGCCTCATAAATTTCCTTGGATCCAACCAAGATGGTATCTGTATCTCTAACTAATCTTTGGGTTCTGGTAGCAGGATTACCACATTTAACACAGATTGCAGAATTCTTAGTAATATATTCAGCTATGGCCAACAGCTTGGGCATAGGACCAAAAGGCTGGGCCTTGTAATCTTGATCTAGGCCTGCAACAATGACTCTTTTTCCATCATCAGCCAATTTATTACAAATATCAATCACATCTTCAGAGAAGAACTGCACTTCATCAATCGCGACTACTTGAGTATCCTCTTCGACTAAACTTAAAACTTCATTTATATCTTCTATCTTGGTAGAAGGAGCTTTCATCATGGAGTGCGAAACTATATAATCATCTTCATATCTATTATCAATTTTCGGCTTGAATATCTGCACTTTCTGTTTAGCATATTCAGAACGTCTGATACGCCTAATCAGCTCTTCTGTTTTACCACTAAACATGCTGCCGGTTATTACTTCAATCCAACCGGTCTTACTATGAATAACATTCATTGGCATCTCCTGTTTTTTTTCTTTTAAGGGTACACCCCCTGTCGTCCCCCCACCTATTAAAGGGGTTTATATGGAGTGGAAGCACCCTTGCTTCCACCTGAGGGCAAAGGTACCCTCAGTCCATAGCCAGCCCCCCTGATGTCCCACTCACGGAGGGGGAGAGGGAACTTATTTAACCCGAATGGTGCAATAGAACTTTGATGAAGAGTGCTAGATTCTTTTAGCAAAATAAGTTACTGAATTTGAAGGCATAATATATATATATTCCTGAAAATTA
The DNA here is from genome assembly GCA_016838885.1 of Candidatus Cloacimonadota bacterium. Taxonomy (GTDB): domain Bacteria; phylum Cloacimonadota; class Cloacimonadia; order Cloacimonadales; family JAFGVF01; genus JAEKNW01. Next base: position 4,885 of record JAEKNW010000118.1, on the reverse strand, counting down.
TGTAGCTTACTTTTGCAAAAGAAGATAGTGCTATTCGCTTTTTCCCTAAATTCTACTAAACTATTTGGGTTTAACTACAATACTAACTAATTTTTTCTTAACAACAATTATTTTCTTAATCTCTTTATCTTCAAGGAATTTAACCACATTCTCTAAGTTTAGTGCAAGTTCTTTTATTTCTTCTTCTGAGGTTTCAAGAGATACATCTATTTTACCTCTAAGTTTGCCATTAACTTGAACTACGTAAGTAACCTCATCTGTAACAAGATAAAGAGGATTATGTTTTGGTAAGCCACTCTCATGTACTAAGCCGGTCTGTCCAATCATACTCCATACTTCTTCACTTACATGAGGTGCGAATGGATAAATAAGTCTGAACATTACTGCATTAGCTTCTGCATAGATAATTTTATCATTAGTGTTCAAATTTTCGGGATCTTTAATCGAAGAAACATTATTAAGATGCTCCATAATGCCAGCGATGGCTGTATTGAATTGCAATTTTTCCTCTATATCTTCGTGCCATTTTTTCATCATGGTATGAGTTGAGAATCTAAGTTCTTTCATCTCCTTAGAGATATCTAAATCAGGAGAATAAGGCTTATAATATTCATTAATCAAATCACCATAATTCTCAGCTTGACGATAGACTCTGTTCAAGAATCTGAAAGCTCCAACAACCCCGTCATCGCTCCAATCCACATCTTTTTCCGGTGGTGAAGCAAACAACATAAATACTCTTATAGCATCAGAACCATAACGATCTATATAGGGTTGTGGATCAACACCATTGCCTTTAGATTTTGACATCTTTGAACCTAAGTTGCAAACCATTCCTTGAGTTAATAGTCTGGCAAAAGGTTCATCCCCTTTAACCAATCCAATATCTCTCATGAATTTATGGAAGAATCTGGCATAAATTAAATGCATGCAAGCATGCTCGATTCCACCTATATACTGGTCAACAGGTAACCATTTCTCAGCAATCTCCGGTGAGAATGGCATTTCAGTATTCTTAGAATCTGTATAACGGGCATAGTACCAAGAACTATCCACAAATGTATCCATGGTATCGGTCTCCCTGCGACCTGGTCCACCACAGTTTGGACAAGTAGTATTGACCCATTCAGCTACTGATAACAGCGGATTCTGAGTAGTCTTACCTACTTGTACGTTATCAGGAAGGAGAACAGGTAAATCTTCATCAGGTACTAAGACACTCCCGCACTTGTCGCAATGAATAACCGGAATTGGGTTGCCCCAATATCTCTGACGAGACACTCCCCAGTCTCTTAGTCGATAGGTTATAGTAGTTTTACCCATCTTATTCTCATCAATCCAAGCAGAAATCTCTTCTTTAGCTTTGTTACTATCTTTGTCATTAAATTTATCTGAATTTACTAAGATTCCCGGCTCTACATAGGCTTCCGTCATCTCTTCTAAAACTAAAGATTTATCTTGGTTTTGAATAACTAATTTAAGAGCTATATTATATTTTTTGGCAAACTCAAAATCTCTTTGGTCATGAGCAGGAACAGCCATTACAGCACCTGTCCCATAATCCATAAGAACATAGTTGGTTACCCAAATCTGGACTCTATCACCATTTACAGGATTTATACAATACTTACCTGTAAAGAATCCTTCTTTTTTCTGTTCAGCAGAGCCTCTCTCTTTTTTATCTTCATTGATAACTTTTTCACAGAAATCAGCTAGATCACTGTTAGCTGCCTCTGTTTTTAAAAGTGCTCTTATATATTCATGCTCAGGGGGAAGAGCCATAAAAGTAACCCCAAAGATAGTATCAGGACGAGTGGTAAAGACTTTTATCTTATCCTTAGTAGTTTCTTCGATAAAGTCAATCTCTGTCCCCGTACTCCTACCAATCCAGTTCTTTTGCATGGTAATAACACGTTCAGGCCAATCAATCATCTTAGAGAAATCTAATAGTTCCTCAGCATAATCAGTGATTTTGAAATACCACTGTTCCATCTCTTTCTGTCTTACTGTTGATCCGTCACGCCAGCATTTACCATCCTCTACTTGCTCATTAGCTAAAACAGTCTGACACTGGTCACACCAATTCACAAAAGAGGTTTTTTTATATACTAAACCTTTCTCATACAATCTTTTGAATAACCACTGTCCCCACCTATAATACTCTGGAGTTGAGGTCGCAAGAGTTCTTTGCCAGTCAAAACCAAATCCCATTGCAGTAAGTTGACCTTGCATAATAGCCATATTGTTTTCAGTAGCTAAACGAGGATGAGTGTTATGCTGAATGGCAAAGTTTTCTGCCGGCATCCCGAATGAGTCATAGCCCATTGGTTGCAAGACATTATATCCTTGCATCATTTTATAACGTGATATCGCATCACCAATCGAATAGTTAGAGACATGACCCATGTGTAAAACACCCGAAGGATAAGGAAACATCGATAAGACAAAATAGTTCTCTTTGCCTTCAACTTGGTTCTCTGCGTTAAATACTCTTTCCTTTTTCCATACATCTTGCCATTTCTTCTCAAATACTTCAAATGGATATTCCATATCATCCTCTCATTAAATTTTTTCTAATTTACTATATTTTCTAAAGCACTTATATCAGTCAATCATAATTTTTTCTTTGTCTAAATATTAGCTTGGAAGAGGGTTTTACCCGAATGATGCAGTAGAATTTTAGGGAAGAGTGCAGATTATTCTAGCAAAATAAGTTACAGAATTTGAAGGCATATAATATATATATTCATGAAAATTATGTAGCTTACTTTTGCAGAAGAATATAGTGCTATTCTCAAAGATCTACTGCATTATTTGGGTTTTACCCGAATGATGTGAAAGAACTTTTATGTGTCAATAAAATTTATTATTTGACAAAATTTTAGTTAATGTTATGGTTGTCATTATTAACGAATTAGGGTTAAAAATTACTGTGTGAGGCCTTATGAAAAATATTCTTAAAACATTGATCTTAGTTATTATCAGCCTTCTCTTTTTAACTGCTTGTCCCTATCTATCAACAAGTACTATGGTAAGAACAGTCGGCTTAGGAGAGGAAGCCCCTCCATTGGGGCATAAAACTATTGCCCTTGAAGCAACTATTGATGAACTTAAAGCTACTGATTATATTGCAAAATATATGCCTGATGGAGATGAAGGGTTAACTTATTACAGTACAGGAAAATATAATGAAAAAGGTCCTTCTAATTCTTGTAACCTTCGTTTTGGCATCGGTAATTATACTGAGTTTATGCTAGGATGTTTTGCCGGTTATTTCAATCAGGATTTAAATAACACTGAAGCTGTAGCAATGAATGGTGAAGTTATCACTTTGTCCGGATCTTCAGCTACTAATATTCAGGGTCTTCAGTTGGGAGTTAAACGTCTTTTAACAGATTATTCTGAACCCCATAAAATTTCAATGTTTTTCGAAGGCCAAAGGTTTAGTACAGTTTCTTATAATAAAACTAATGATTATGATGGAACTATCAATCAATTCAGAACCGCCATATTGTTTGCTTATGTTTCCCCTAAGATCCCTTATATTGTTCCTAACCTCTCCCTTTATTATAGTATGGCAAATACTAAAAGAAAGAATACTTTTGCAGATATCCCTTTAACAAGGAACATTCAATCTTTAGGAGGAGAATTAAATCTAAATTTGAACTATTCAGTATTTTATGTTAACTTATATGGTGGTATGGAAAAAGAATTCTCCCTAAATAAGTCTAATAATCAGATAACTTATCTGGGTTCTAGAGCCGGACTACGTTTTAATTACTCAAGATCAAAGAATTAGAAAAAGTAATTATTCGTTGATTTGGTTAGTTTGCTTGAGACTCTTCTTTCTTATTATTACTTCTAACTACCCTAAAACCAACAGCATCAATGCTATTTTTGGGAGGAAGTGGATCCAATCGAGTTCCAAGGCTATAATTTTCTCTACCTTCCCAACAAAATTCAAAGACATTTCCAACAAGATCATAAATCCCAAGTTCATTTGGTTTAGAGCTTCCAACCGGTTTATAAGAGACTCCTCCATCTCCACCTTTGAGGGTGTTGGTTGTGTGTCTAACTCTAATGTTAGTCAAAACTGGAACCGGATTTTCAGCATCTAAAGTTGATTCATTTGTATCATCTTCTTCTTCTTCTGAAACAAGTTCAGTACCAAATTTATAGCTTCGTGATTTCACTCCTCCCCGAGCTGCAAATTCCCATTCTGCTTCTGTTGGAAGACGATATCCATTGTTTTGGAAGTTACTCTTGATATTTTTTCCTGAACCGGAATATACAGGTTCTAGTTCTTCTCTGATGCTCATTTTATTACAAAACTCAATAGCATCATACCATGAGATATTTTCTACTGGATTGTTGGCTTTTTTATTCCTTGAATGATTTGTCTCCATAATTTCTTCCCATATTGATTGTGTAATTTCATATTTGCTTATAAAAAAATCTTGAACATCCTCATTACGAACTTGATTATTCTTAAGATTTTCATCTTTCATCTGGAAATTTGATCCTTTAACAAAGACAAGACTAATCCCAGAATCTGCTTCAACATTGATTGGAAGCAGAATTATTAACAAGATAATTAGTATATAATATTTTTTCAAACATCTCTCCGCTTAATTTTATGCCAAATATTTACTACTAATCGAAAGTTGTCAAAAGAAATATTTCATTTTAGTGTAATATTTTCTTTTTTTTGGGACATATTGCTCTTTTTACCTAAGTTGTAGGTTACTTAACCCAAATAATGCAGTAGATCTTTGAGAATAGCACAATATTCTTTTGCAAAAGTAACTTCCATAATTCTCCCGAATATATATATTATATGCGTCAGAATTCTGTAAGTTATTTTGCTAAAAGAATCTGCACTCTT
>JAEKNW010000117.1 GCA_016838885.1 Candidatus Cloacimonadota bacterium | reverse complement strand
AATGATGCAGTAGAACTTTGATGAAGAGTGCTAGATTCTTTTAGCAAAATAAGTTACAGAATTTGAAGGCATATAATATATATATTCCTGAAAATTATGGAACTTACTTTTGCAAAAGAAGATAGTGCTATTCACAAAGGTCTATTGCATTATTTGGGTTAAATTATCTAAGTGATGCTGTTTGAGAAGAATAATGGCTGGGGTACAGGGAATCGAACCCCGACACACAGAGCCAGAGACTGCTGTCCTACCATTAGACTATACCCCAGCATTAAACCCAAATAATGTAGTAGAACTTTGATGAAGAGTTCTATGCATTATTCTGATTAAATAGAAAAAAATTTATAAAATAGTGATGGCTGGGCTGCCAGGATTCGAACCCGGGAATGCATGGACCAAAACCATGTGTCTTACCACTTGACGACAGCCCAACACTATTTTATAAATTTTTAGTTTTTAATGGCGGAGAAGGAGGGATTTGAACCCTCGGTAGGGGATTAGCCTACATACGCTTAGCAGGCGCACGCCTTAAGCCGCTCGGCCACCTCTCCGTTCAAGAATGGCGGAGAATGAGGGACTCGAACCCCCAAGGGCGAAGCCCGGCGGTTTTCAAGACCGCTGCCTTACCAATTAGGACTAATTCTCCGTTTTCGAATATGTATTTGCAATATCTCAAAAAGCTGTTTTCATGTCAATATATTTTTTTTATTTATTGAATTTTTCTTGTTAAAAACTAAGGTTTTTGATTAATTATTAAACAGTTATAAAACTTAATAATTATTATTTTTTTTTAGAATTAAGATAGATTTCTAAGATAACTAAAGATCTATTATGAGAGTTTTTTTTAACATTCCAAACTCAATATCATTATTTTTTCTTTAACCTGAATGGTGCAGTAGAGTTTTAGAGAAGAGTGCAGATTCTTTTAGCAAAATAACTTACAGAATTCGGACGCATATAATATATATATTCGGGAGAATTATGGAAGTTACTTTTGCAAA
>JAEKNW010000116.1 GCA_016838885.1 Candidatus Cloacimonadota bacterium | reverse complement strand
AATCCCCTCTTCATTTGCTCTAGCAAATGTTTCCAAGAGGGGTGGCATCGAAGATGACGGGGTGTTTAAGTCTTGCTTCGCAAGAATGAAAAGTGAAAAGTGAAAAGTGAAAAATGGTTCCGATGACGTGGTTCAAAGAAAAAAAAGAGTTTCACACAAATTAACTCGAATTAAAACGAATTTCACGAATAATTCTCTTTAAATGGACACAAAGTATGAGCCCGTAATTATGGAGTGGAAGCACCCTTGCTTCCACAAAAGGCTGATAAGCCTGTAAGTCTTATATCCCGAAGGGATGAAATATTATAGACAGTGCTCGCAAAACACTGGTTAGGATTCCCAAAAATATAAATAATAGAAATTTTGCTATTCGTATTGTAAATAGTATATTAAGAAAAGTTATCAAATTAAAAATCAGCTTCTTTTCTTAAAGCAGGCCATAATTATCATTTTCTATATGCTTCAACTATGCATTACAAAAGGGTTTGTCTAGTGATGCCTTTAAGTATCTCGATGAATCATTGGAGTTTCATCGAGATACTCAAAGGAATGACTAAGGAATCCCTAGAGGAAGACTAATTATAAGGTTGAACTATTGTAAATCATATTTTTGGAAATATCTCTTTTCTCTGTATTCACTGTAGTAAATATTTATTTTTTTCACCACTAAGACACTGAGGACACAGAGTTAATTTTTTAATTATTTTCTTCTCTGTGTTCCGTGGATAGACTTTCTTCTTTTTATTAGTGGCGGAGAGAATCTCCACCGTCCGACTGAAGAGGTCATCTTCACAATTCAACAATTCAACAATTCAACATAAGTCTTATCAGTGCTTATCTGTGTTATTCTGTGGTTAGTAGGCATTTCTTCTTCTTATCGGTGTTTTTCGGTGTTATCGGTGGTTAAATATCTTCTTTTTTTTTAATCATCATTGCGCAGCAATACCTCAATTTTTCACTTTTCACTTTTCATTTTTCACTCTTCTTTTTGTGCCTTTGTGGTGAAACTCTTCTTTCTTCTTC
>JAEKNW010000115.1 GCA_016838885.1 Candidatus Cloacimonadota bacterium | reverse complement strand
GCAGTAGAGCTTTAGAGAAGAGTGCAGATTCTTTTAGCAAAATAACTTACAGAATTTGAAGGTATATAATATATATATTCCTGAAAATTATGGAAGTTATTTTGCAAAAGAATATAGTGCTATTCTCAAAGATCTACTGCATTATTTGGGTTAAAGTATTGAATATCGATTATTTAATTTGAACAGTCTCGATTGCTGTTATATTTCGCTTGTTTCAATAATAACTTGAGCAGTGGCAAAATCTTTTAAATGGCTAAGTGTAACATGTAGAAGCAGGTTTTTTCCAGAGAAGACAAGCTCTTTGGTCCCATTGATTAAATTTAAATATGGACCCCCATTATCGTGATTTAGAATCTCAATTTCGTTCCAGGATATACCATTAGTCCAACCTGAGCTAAAAGCCTTCATAAAGGCTTCTTTGGCTGCAAAACGCGCAGCATAAGATTGATATTTGTTCCCCTTAGCTTCACAAGAGACTATTTCATTTGGTGAAAAGACTTTCTCTCTAAAGCCATTCTCTTTTTCAATAGCTCTTTGAATCCGAGAAACCTCTATAATATCGGTTCCTATTCCGTAAATCATTTATTTTCCTCCAAATAAAAAAAGGGAGCCAAGCTCCCATTTTTTATTTACTAACTCTTCTTTTTTCTTTAATTCTTGCTGATTTACCTTTAGCACTTCTGAGGTAAAACAATTTCGCTCTTCTTACATGTCCGTAACGAACCACCTCTAATTTTGCAATAAGAGGGGTATTAAGAGGGAAAATTCTCTCTACACCAACACCGTTACTTACTTTTCTAACAGTGAAAGTCTTAGAGATGCCAGCACCTCTGATTTGAAGAACGATGCCTTGAAAGACTTGAACTCTCTCTTTATCACCCTCTTTAATTTTATAGTGAACTTGTACTGTATCACCAACTCTAAATTCCGGTAAATCTGTTCTAATTTGTTCTTTGGTTATAACTTGAATAATATCCATTATTCCTCCCTTTATTCTTCGGAAGTAAGTCTATCCAAAATAATTGCTACTGCACTTCTGACTGATAAATGATTATATTCATTAGGACCTGAAATAGGTTCTAAGACAAAATCAGAAGATTTAATTACTCCCTCATGCAGTCCATTTCCGGTTCCAAAAAGAAGGAGGACCGGTTTATCTGCAGGAATAACAGAAGAGATTTTGGAGAAAGAAATACTTTCATCTAATCTCTTAGCAGTAGTAGTTATTACTATCGGGGCAACTTGTTCCTGGTTTACTATCGCTTTAATAGCATCTTCAATTGAGTATGAATGTTCTAATATTGTCAGAGCATCAACTCTATCCTTATTATAAATTCTGGCTATGTCAGACTCCCAAAAGCCCATAATCTTATTAACGAGCTCTTTCATTGATTCTAAGGGATGAATGACATAATACTTTTTAACTCCAAAAGTTAAGCAACTACGAGCTATATCATGTAAGTCTAAATTAGTTATCGAAGTCTTTACTACTTCATTAAATTTATTATATACAGGATAATGAACTAATCCTAAATAGAGTTTATTCTTCATCTAATAAGTCCGGTCTTCTTTCTTTAGTTAGCTTATAAGCTTGTTCTTCTTGCCATTTATGAATCTCTTTATGATTTCCTTGTAAGAGAAGATCCGGGACTTTAAGACCACGATATTCCGCAGGTCTTGTGTACTGGGGTACTCCTAACAATCCGTCTTCAAAAGAGTCCTGTAAAGCTGAAGTGATATCACTAATGACACCATCTTGAAGCCTGGCAAGGGCATCGACAAAGATCATTGCCGGTAATTCACCACCTGAGAGTACGAAATCTCCTATTGATATTTCATCAGTAACAAGTTGGTCTCTCACACGTTGATCTAATTCTTTATAATGTCCACTTATAATAGCAATTCTAGGTTTTTCCAGATATTCCTTGATTATATTCTGATTAAGGACTCTTCCCTGGGGGGTGAAGTAGATAACCGGAATATCTTTCCATTCAAGAAAGTCGTAAGCTTCAAAAACCGGTTCAGGTTTGATGACCATCCCGGAGTCTCCTCCATAAGGGTAATCATCGACTTGCCTGTTTTTGTTAAAAGCAAAATCTCTTAAGTCAAGTAAATTAATAGAAAGCATTTTTTTTTCAATAGCTTTAGCTATAATACTTGTCGAGAAGACATTCTCAAACATATTAGGAAAGAGAGATAAGATATCTATAATCATAATTCTCTCAAGCTTTTAGTATTTTGGAAATATACTTTATTCTCTTTATGATTGACTTCTTTGAGATAGTAATCAACCTCAGGAATTAGCAATTCTTTATCATTATCATCAATAATCACAACTATTCGATGGGCAGGGCTTAACATAAAATCTGTAATCAGCCCCAGATATAAGTCATCTTCATAAGCTTTATAGTCAGTTATATCTAATAAATCACTACCCTGAATAAGGGAATAATGTTGACTCTTAGGAATAGCTAACTTAGCAGAATTTCTTAGTTCATACTCTTCTCTTACACCGTCATCATTAAATGATATCCAATATTTAGAATTCTCAATTGAAAGCTTCTTAACTTCCACAAAAAACACTCTATGTTCTGTAAAGATCATGTAAAGTTTGGTAACTTTATCAAAAATAGCAGGTTGAAAATTATCATTGGGAATAAATTGGAATTCCTCTTTATCATTAATGAGGTTTCCCAACCTGCCAATAACTATAAGTTCTTTTTCTAACATCTATTCGATAATTTCAAGTTCTGCTCTTTTTCCTTGTTTAGTACTCACAGCATTTAGAATTGTACGAATAGCTCCGGCAGTCTTACCCTTTTTTCCAATAACTTTACCGATATCATCTTTCGAAACTCTAAGTTCGAAAAGGGTGATTTTATCACCATTAATCTCAGTAATTTTAACTTCACTAGGGTCATCAACAAGAGCTTTAACAACAAATTCTATTAAATCTTTCATTACTACTCCTACTCTTGGCTCTGTTTATCGGCAGCAATTTGTTTTTTCTTTGCATTATGCCAAATCTCTAAAACGCCAGCTTTTCTAAGAATAGAGCGAACTGTATCTGTAGGTTGAGCACCTACTGCTAGCCACTTAATGGCTTTTTCTGTATCAACTTTTATGTCAGCCACTTCAGGCACTGGATTGTAGTAACCTACACTCTCAATATACTTTCCATCTCTTTTCACGCGAGAATCAACTGCAACGATTCGGTAGAAAGGGTTGTTTCTTGCACCCATTCTAGTCAATCTTAGCTTTACCATATTAACTCCTTATTCTATATAAATCAAATTTATAATATTTTAACAATAACATCTTTTTTTTTACGATAGTAACCGTCAAGATATTTTTTCATTTATTAAATTTGTAGCAATAATCACTCAATACAAAAAAAGCCCAAGAAAATCTTAGGCTTGTATTTCATTATAATTTTTATAATTTAATAATTACTCTTTAGAATCTTTTTCATCATCGCAGTTGCAGTCATCTCCACAATCACAATCACCTTCATGCTCATCGCATTCGCAATCTGAGCCACAATCGCAATCATTTTGTTTAGCAGAATCTGTTACTTTGACAGCAAAGATATCTATAGTTAATTTACACTTACTTAAAACAGGATAGAAATCTTCGATATATTCAGTAACTGTTGTTTGAATATCTTCATTATTATCTAAGACATCTTGCTTGAAGCCTACACTAATCTTTAGTGATTTGAGATCCATATTGATATTAATCTTTGGTTTTTCACCATAGACATTGTTCAAGAATTCTGGCAGAGATTTACTTAGTTTGGAGATTGCCGATATCTTTTGATACATCTTAAATCCGGCATATCCAATTCCAGTTAAGGCTCCTAACCACAGTACTTTCCTAAAAAATTTACTCATTTCTCCTCCTTTTAAGTTTTGGTAGTGAGTTAAGTTTATTATTTATAGATAGACTTAATTTTTCCCCAGGATTTCTTGGTGTTGTTTACAGGAGTTCCTTCTTGAACATCATCCAAAGTTCTTGGGTTGATACTGTATTCATCGAAGCCATAGTGAACCATTCCGATAATTGAAGTATAAGTAGTTCCTAATGAAGGTTCTGGATATACATCAAAGAAGTCATCAACAAAACAAGCACCAGTATTATCATCAACTGCAAATTGAGCATATTGGTCAGGTTCTTGGGTAACAGTAACGTTCATAACTTTTACTAAACAACCTTCATAAGATTCAGCAGTCATCCCACCAGCCATTTGGCCTGTAGTTACGATGATAGGAGCTGGCACAGGATTACCTGAGCTAAGAATAGTTACATCACAAAAAGATAACTCAGTTAAACCAAAATATTCAACTACATCACCTGTTACTTCAACCATATCTCCTATTTCCACAGGAGTGTTCCAGTGATATACATAAACACTTTTCCAAGCTCCACCTTCAGGTTGAGAAATATAGAATTTTGTGTTTCCTTGGTGGGGGTCAGCATTAATTGCTGTTACTACACCGGTAACAGTAACATCTGTTTGTCCTGCCATTGGTGATGGATAAGTTCCATCAGGTCCGTCATTAGTAGTATACTGAATGTCATAAATCGTTGTAGCACTCATAGCTACACTAACAACTAATATTAATACAAGTAAAAAGTTTTTCATTATAAACTCCCTTTTTTATTTACACTTTTTTTTACACTTTCGATATTTTCACAATTATAAGACACATTTATCATATAAGCAAAATAGTGTCAATACTTTTTTATATTTTTTAAGATAAATTAATTAATTTATTTTTAGATATAGACACAAAATTTTTCATATAACAAAATAAGCTTTTACTTGAGCAATACCATTTTTTTTGTCTGAATTGCATTTTTATTGGTGCTCAAGCGACAAAAATAGATACCGGATGGAGAATGTTCTCCATGTTCATTAGTTCCGTCCCAAGAGATTGTATGTTCACCTTTGCCGAGATTAGCATTTAGCAGGTTTTTAATTTTCTGCCCTTTGATGTTATAGATACTCAAATCCACTAAAAATAGTTTTGGTAGCGAGAATGATATATCGGTAGATGGATTGAAAGGATTAGGAAAGTTTCCATTCAGCGTAGCCAATAATGGAGCTACAGTATTATGAACATTATCCACATTGTGTTGAGTGAGTACTTTCAGATCATCTATCATAAGCATAAAACCATTGTTAGAAACACCCCTGATAGCGAATCTGACTGTTTGATTAGCAAAGGCATCCAAGCTGTAGGTGAAGCTAGTCCATTCGGTGGGGACTTCAATCGGAAATGGACCTGAGATAGTGGAGAAGTTCTCCGGGTTAATGGAGGTAGAAGAGGCAAGAATGCTGAATCTGTCTAGATTAAATTGGTCGGTTGCTGATTTAGCAGAGAAGGAAATTTGACTGAAATTATCTAAAGTCATCTCAGGAGAGATAATCCAATCATTATTTTGATCAGAAGTAGAGGCAAAGCAGGCCAGATATTTATTTCCTTCCCAGGGTTCAAATTCTGGATTAGTTAAAGGAGGAGTGGTCATTGCAGGAGTAAAGACCATAAAGGCTTTGGGAACAGTGGAGTTTGTGTAGCTGTATCCTTGTAATTCAACTGTAGAAGAAAGGTCAAAATCAACATTCAGCCAGTTGGGCAAAGTTGTTGAAAAATCAAAGTATTGTTCAAAATTATCACTAAATAAGGCATTATCCTCTTGCAGATAGAAAGTCAGTGATGTTACAATATCTTCATTAACCTCAATAATTTGGGATTTTGCGATATAGTTATTACTGACAGCAGAAACCGAATAAATACCGGGAGCTAAGTTATTGATTAAACAGTAACCATTATCATCAACAGCAATATTATTATTATCAAGCATTACAGATGCGTTATTAAGAGCTTCTTCATTTTCGTTATAAACATAGATTTCTACTGTTCCATAAATCCCTTTAACCAGCTCATTTGAGAAGGTTGCAGATGATGAAATATTGCCGGGATAGATAGATTTTACAGCATATCGGTAAAGTCCTGCTGACAGATTTTGCCAAGCAGTATCTAAATACGAGTTTGTTTGAATCGCTGTTCCTGTCAGTAAAGTCCAACTACTTTCATTATTCTCTGAACCTGAGGCTAATCTCCATACTTTGTAACCGTCAACAAGCCTTCTATTTTCTTTGTTTCTGGAGTTTTGCCAAGTAACTATCACATTGTCTTCTTGAAAATCTGCTGTTACAGAAGTTGGAGGGCTTGCAATAAGATTCAGAGAGATAACTCCTAAACTGAAATCTGTACTGCTGATATAAAAATTAGCAGAATAATCTGAATAACCATTAGCAGTTATGGTAAGGGAGTATTGAGAATTTGGAATTACATAAGGGATAGTAAAAAATCCTTGTGAGTTGGAAGTAACGGAATAGGTTTGGGGGCCAGTTAAGCTAATGTTAGCCACTAATCCGTTAATGAATTGTTCTGAAACAACTCTTCCGTTTACTGTTACCAGAGGGTCTACTGTCCCGGTTGCAACATCACTCAAGGTTCTGGGGTTGATGCTAAATGCATCAAATGAGTAATTAACATTTCCGATAATTGAAGTATATGTATCATTAACAGCCGGTTCAGGATGAACATAAAATAAATCATCAATATTACATTCACCTGTCCCATCATTAACCATGAACACTCCGTATTGATCAGTTGCTTCAGTTACTGTTACATTCATAACTTTTACCAAACAACCTTCATAAGATTCAGCAGTCATACCACCTGTCATTTGACCGGTAGTTACGATGATGGGATTTGGGACAGGATTACCTGAGCTAAGAATTGTTACATCACAGTATATTAATTCAGTATAGCCATAATATTCAGTAACCGTAGCGGTAACTTCAACCATATCGCCAACTTGTACCGGAGTGTTCCAATGGAAAACATAGATACCTTTCCAAGCTCCACCTTCAGGTTGAGAAATAAAGAATTTTCCAATTTCACCTGTGGTGTTAGCACGGTTAGCAGTAACAATTCCGGTAACAGTAACATCTTGATCAACCAATGGAGATGGATAAGTTCCATTTGGGCCGGCATCAGTTGTATATTGGATGTCGTAGATGGTAGTAGCCCCTAAAGCTACAGTAATCGCAAACAATACGAGCATAAAAAGCTTTTTCATTATAACCTCCTTTATTTAAATGAGTGTAGAGGTACTCCCTTTATATCAGAAGTACCTCACACTTATCTTTTAATTAATCAATTCAACAATTAAACAATTAAACGATTAAACTATTCAACAATTCAACAATTCAACGATTCAACTCTTAAGCTATTTGCTTATAGTAAAAGATAATCCAAGGAAATAATCTTCAGTATTATAGTTATATCTTCCAGCCAAGTCAATGCTAACATTCTCAGAGTGTTCATAACCTATACCTGCTGTGAAGATTTTGCTGCTTGTGGCTCGTTTGATGATCTCTTTATCTGACATTAACTCATTACTAGCATCATGGTCTTCACCCACAGTGCCATCACCGTATTCAGTAATTATGAAATTAATTTGGTTTTCAATAGTGTTATAGGTATTTTCGGTAGTGGTATAATCATAGACGAAAGTAGAACCAATCCTGAAAAGGAAGTTTCTTAAGCCAAAACCATCATTGTTACTTGTGTGGTTTTCTGGAATTTTAAACTCTAAAGCAACAGGAATAATGAATTCTGAGTTAGTAACTACAGACTCTTTTTCTCCTGAGATATATTGAGTTTCGGTAGTAGTATATTCATCTTCAGTATCGATATTTTGTCCGATTTGGTAAACATCAACATTTTCGATTTGGTATTCAACATCATAATTTCCCATCTGATGTGAGAAATTGTAGGTTAATCCATAGCCAAAATTAGCTGAGTTATTAAGTGGCAGGTTCATTAAGAAATAGGAAGAAATATCAAAACCTGTAAAATCACCACTTTCTTCAGAATAAGTGTAGTGATTTGAATTATTGAGAATAGTATATTCGAGAGAGTTTAAGGAATCGATTTTTTCAGCTGATATTAAGTGTTCTTCTCTAAAATTCTCTTTATCTCCAAAGAGGTAACCGCTACTAAGTCCAACTTCCCAGAATCCCTTTTCTCCATTAAATCGGCTATCAATTTCCTTGTTTAAACAAGTAGCCAGATAGAAATATTTCTCATTCATGTTAATTTTTCTTTTGTAGGTATCAGAGATGTTTCCTGTTTTAATTAGTGTATCACGGAGTACAATATTTTCATAAGAACCATGATAGCTGTCATCTGTATCTAGAGACAGAGCATGAGTTATATCAAAGCCCAGATCAAATCTTAAGGAATTATCTTTAACAAAAAGGTCGCTGTCCTTTTCTAATGAGAGTAAGAAATTCATCTGTTTCTCTTCAATAACTGTAGAGAACTCTCCTTTTTGCTTATATTTTAGGAAGTACTCATCTTCATGGATATTATAAAATTCACTGTAAGTATCGAGTTGATTAGCACCGCTGTAAAAACCGTCTAAATCACTGTTACTGCCAAAGTTGTTTACGCCTAAACGAGATTGAGCATCATCAATTTCATCTTTGGAGGTGAAGAGGGCAAATTTAAAGCCTAAGTTATAGTTTTCCAATTCAAGATTGTTATTCCAGATAAAATCAAATAAATTATCATTATCTTGGTAATTTTCTTCTTTAGTATAAACAATCTCTTTGGTCTCGAATACGTTATCCCATGTTGAACCACTATAATAGATGACACTCTCTTCATATTCACCCAGATTGCCATTATCTGTCATTTCCGGGGTAAGAGTATTCCTAAATCTGACAAAAAAAGCATGCTTTAGATTTTCTTTAAAAGGATTAGTAAAGGCAATACCAAAAGGAAACTCTTCAAAAAACTTGGTATCTGAATCATCACTTATTTCTCCAAAGTTCTCATTATGCTCCAAACTAAAATCAGCAAAGTTAGTAAAGAAGTAGAATTTATCTATACTTTGGAGAAAGATTGGGTCATACACATCTTCCCAGGTATCTGTAAAAACTCCATTAGTGGCGACTGAACGCATTGATTCCGGTTCATCTGCAAAGATGAAAAGAACTGCTAAACTTAATAATACTATTGTTAATATTTTTTTCATTGTTTACTCCTAATTACCGTTTACGTAAAATTCAAAATAGCCAACAGAGTCATAATTATAGTTATTCCAATTCACCAAAATATTATCTCCTTGATAAACTGTTCCGGATATTCCCCCATCCCAATCATCATCGATACAATGAACATAATACCAGCCCGGTTCTAAATCGAGTTGGATTGATACCTGCTGATTAGAATAACTAAAGGTTTGGTAATCGGGGAATATTGTAGTCCAAGTTTGTTGATTTACTATATTCCAGCGAGCCTCATAATAATAGTAATCAACACTTAATTCAATATGAATTGTATTGATAGTGATTTCAGTAATTTCAATTTGAAATTCATTGGAATACTCTGTGTAGTCGAAATCATCGCCGTAATTATTATAAGCTCTAACTCTATAAACTAAAACATCACCAATATCCCAATATGAGGCATCATTATCTGTATATTCAACGATATTAGGTTGATCAATATTCTCTATTTCTACGAATTCTCCGTTATTAATTTTTCTTTCAATGCAATAGCCATTTTCCAGGTTGGCATTATCATACCAGTAGAGATCAACGGAAAAGTCTGCATTCAAATTACCATGTAAATTAGAAGGAGCATCTAAATATAAATCATACATGTTGATACTTTCAGGGTAGGAGCTAACAATTCCTTCTTCCCAAGGACTTTCTGCTTCAATAGTAAAATAATAGGTTAGTGTAGAATCTAAATCAGTAACCAAAAGTTCAGTAGTATTCGCATCGACTATTACAGAGTCAATTATACCGGCAAATGTAGATTTAAAGATTTTAAAATATTCTTCAGAATCGCTATTATCTTGCCAAGTAAGCAAAACAACTGTATTGCTATAGGCATTTATTTGTACATTTGATGGAGCAGCCCATTGAGCAGTTTTAATTTCCAAAGTATCTGTAGCAGTCATGCCTGTTTCAACTACAACATTAATTTTATAGTCATAGGATGTGTTCTCTGATAAGAGACTATCCGTGTAAGAGGTGTGTGAAATATCATTAAAAACAGCTATTTGTTGATTATTTCTATAAAGTTGATAAAATTTAAAATCTTCCTCCGTTGTTCGGGTCCAAGTTAAATTTACCTGCGATGTTTGGATATTTCCTTCATCATAACCGATTGAAAAGTCTCCACCATTTTTCAAGGGAGCTCTATCAAATTGAGATTGGGTAACATCAGCCAATTCATGAGTTTCAACCTTCATTGGTGATTCACAGCTTATTGTTAGTAGTAAAACTAACATAAATACAAAATAAGAAAACTTTCTCATTTTTCCTCCTAAGTTCTTAATATGTGCTTGTTTCTGAATTAGTAATCTAAGGTAATAGTGTGGTGGCTACAAGCAGATTTACTGCTTAAATTAGTTACTAACTCAAATTTAGCCAACTCATATTACAAAGATATAATGTTTTCAAAATTTAGTCAAGCTTTTTTTACTTCTTTATACGAGAATGTTCGAAACTGTTCAAATATCATCTTTTTAACCCGGATGCATCATTCGGGTTAAAGAAGTCCATAATATTGCACATCTTCATGTTTTCTTGACATTTTATAATGATTGTTTATTGGTTACAAAGCCTCTTCACTGGGAATGCGGATGCCCACATCCGCTTCCAAGCGATTGCTTGGAAATTCTTAAAAATCCCGGCTTGTGAGGCGTAGCTTTAGCGAAGACTCAAGGGATGAAAATATAATAGGCAGTGTTCGAAGACACTGATACAGATACAAAAAAAATAAAAAGCCCTGAAGGGGCGACAATATTCATTTTTTTAGCTAGTATATTATCGCCCCTCCGGGGCTTAGGTTTGTAGGGGATTCTTACACAGGGTCTTCGAACCCTGCCTATTATATCTGCATCCCTCTGGGATTAAACCCGAATGGTGCACTCTTCTCCAAAGCTCTACTGCATCATTCGGGTTTAAGGTTTTCTTAGCCGGGTTAAAGAGCAATTTCTATTGGGGGTCTATTGGGCATCTATTGGGCATCCATTGGGCATCCATTGGGCATCCATAAGACTAAGAGTCAATAGACACATGATGGTGAATGTATAGACGCTCAATTTACATTACATGATCTTGCAGACAAGACAATGCCTGATTCAAGAACAAGCTTGCTTAATATAGTTGGCTCTTTCTCAAGTAGAGTTGGAACTTAAAAAAAATACCTTAGTCTTTTGAAAATATTATTTACAATAATAATATCATAGTCCTTAGTCTAATCCTAGGGAATCCTTAGTCATTCCTTTAAGTATCTCGATGAACTTCCGATGATTCATCGAGATACTTAAAGGCATCACTAGGCGAACCCTTTTGTAATGCCTATTTAAGGCACTTAAAAATAAGTGTAATTTAGTCTGCTTTAGGAAAAGATGCTGAGGTGTAATGTGATAATTTTTCTGTATTTATTATTTACAATGTAAAATATTTTTTTCTATTTACTGGAGTCCTCCACTTTGCTTACCACTCTACTTGTGAGAGAGCCAAAAAATAATCCCAAAGCAGAGATTAAGAATGATAACAGATATTTTTATAGACAATTTATATATAAAATTCAAACTAGCATTATGAAAAAAATAACATTATTAGGAATAAATGCTCGTTATACTCACTCCAACTTAGCTCTTTATTACATCCGAGAATCTATCAGTGATTTAGCATATAATATTGTGCAAATAGAGGAGAGTATCAATCAGGATAAGTTTAAGATTTTAGCTGAAGTAGTAGCTTCTAAAGCTGATGTTCTTGCTATATCGACATATATTTGGAATCGTGATATTGTTGAGTTTTTGTTAACTTCACTAAAACAGATAAAGCCGGATTTAAAAGTGGTGTTGGGTGGACCTGAGGCCGGCTATAATCCTACTTTCTGGTTAGAGCGAGAGTATCTTCCCGACTATATTATTATTGGCGGGGGAGAAGCAGGTTGGCGATATTTAGCAGAGAATGATTTTCAAGTTGAAGAAAAGATAATTAACAGGCTAAATCATAGTTTTACCAAGATCAAATTACCATATAAGAAAGAAGATTTCCCTGCTTTGGTGAATAAGTATATTTATTATGAAGCTTCACGGGGCTGTCCTTTTAGGTGCTCCTTTTGTTTGTCGTCAAGAATTGACCAAAAGCTAGAGTATAAAAGCATAGAAGTAATAAAAAATGAGATTAAAATAATATTAGCACATAATCCTAAGATTATAAAATTCGTTGATAGAAGCTTCAATGTTGATAGTAGTATATCTCAGGCAGTTTGGACTTATATCAACTCCTTAGATACTCAAACTAAGTTCCATTTTGAAGTACATCCCAGTCTTTTTAAACCAAGTGATTTTCAGATCTTAGAAGCTACTCCAAAAGACCGAATACAGTTTGAAATTGGGGTCCAATCTACAAATCCTCAAACTATCACTGAGATTAATCGAAATCATCATTTTAATGATTATAAGGATAAACTGCAGCAACTTTTGCAGATAAAGAATATTCACTCTCACTTAGATTTAATTATCGGCTTACCTTATGAAAATCGTGATTCTGTCCTCGATTCATTAAACGATCTATTATTGTTAGAGCCTGATGTAATTCAATTAGGATTTCTCAAGGTTCTTCCCGGAACAGAGATGCATGATAAAAAAGAAGAGTATCAGCTTATTTATGACTCTCAAGCTCCATATCAAATCTTGCAAACTAAATGGCTTTCTTTCGATGATCTATCTTATCTTTTAGCTTTTGAAGAGATCTTTAATCTTATTCATAATACTAATCGTTTGCAAAATACCATAAAATATTTAACTAGCTTTTTTCATCGACCTGTTGATTTTTTTCAACACTTTTTAGAATATCGGCAAGATAAACTTGATCTTAGTAATTCCAACTGGACTCAAATTTTTGCTAGTATTAGGGACTTCATTGCTCAAACCAAAGAATTTTTGGATTTAGAAGTATTAGATGATTATTTGTCTTGGGATTGGCTATTGCATTCTAGAAAGAACAATCTTCCTTCCTTCTTAGATAAAGAAGCAAATCATAGCTTTAAAAGAGAAGTTTTTTCAGATATCAAAAACAATGAAGGTGAAGTATGGGAGAAATTGTTAGGTCCAAACATTAAAAATTTAAATAACTGTGCCTTCTTCATACCCCAAAGTAGGGAATTCTGTGATAGAGTTTTTGGAGGTAAAAGAAGAGCCTTGTTGTTTTCTCATGAAATATCCCCCTCTTGGAAGATATACCAATTTTAAGGGGGATATCGGAGTTGGAAGTTATTTGTCTTTTATAGGAATATAGATATCTAATTCAGACTTATCAGGATTGTTCATATCGAATCTGTCATCATATAATTCTAAATCTTCATGCCACTTCACTGTATATTCGCTATTTGGTAACCAAGCGCTATAGGCATAATCATAAGTCTCACCCATAGTCATAACTGAACCTTTGTGAGTAAAAATAGCATATTTACAAGCAGTAATTTCATGAGAAATAAAACCTTCTCTGAGTTCAAGAGGTTTATCTGAAGCAAATCCTGCCATGTAGGTAAAGGTATCGTTTTCTCCACAATTTTCAGGTGCTAAGCAGACACCCAGGCACATCAATTCGGGATTGGCGTCTAAGTCTTGTGATTTCGACATCAATTCTCCCCATAAGACCGGGCCAACTTGATCGATTTCTTTCATAGTTGACTCTGCTTTTAATCCAATAAAATAAAGTTTCGGTAATTCAACAATTTTAGGTTCCATAATCATCTCCCTTAAGTTTAATCCCAAATAATGCAGTAGATCTTTGAGAATAGCACTATATTCTTTTGCAAAAGTAACTTCCATAATTCTCCCGAATATATATATTATATGCGTCCGAA
>JAEKNW010000114.1 GCA_016838885.1 Candidatus Cloacimonadota bacterium | reverse complement strand
AGAAGTTAAGCTCACTCACGTCGATGATACTGCACTGGCAACGGTGTGGGAAAGTAGATAGCCGCCATCTTTGACCCCTGTTGTATTTTCAACAGGGGGCAAAGATGAACTACTTCAGGCCGGCCATCTTTGACCCCTGTTGCATTTTCAACAGGAGTTAAAGATGAACTACTTCAGGCCGGCCATCTTTGACCCCTGTTTTTTTTAATCTATCCACTAATTTCACGAATTACACGAAGAAGAAGATCCTTAACACAGAGTTGCACAGAGGTCAACACAGAGTCCCACAGAGTTTTAAGAGAGAAGAAGAAGAGCTTTAGCCACGGATAACACAGATAATCACGGATAAAAGCCTCTTAAATCGGACGGTTTTTCTTCCGAAGTTATAGCGAAGGGAGATGGACAGCTTGTCCGCCACTAATAAAAAAAAGAAAGTCTATCCACGGATTACACGAATTACACGAAGAAAATGAAAAAAGAAGAGCTTTAACCACGAAATAACACAGATAAACACAAATAAGAAAGAATAAATAGCTACTGAAAACACTGAAAAGAGAAAGATCCTTCACACTAATTAACACGAATTAAAACGAATAAACACGAATTATTTTGTGAATGGAAACAGAGATAGAGCCCGTGCCTCTTAAATCCCCTTTCAGCTCGAAGAGCGGTTGAGAGGGGTGGCATCCTACGAATCTTTAGGGAAGTTGGATGACGGTGTGTTTAAACCCACATAATGCAGTAGATCTTTGAGAATAGCACAATATTCTTTTGCAAAAGTAACTACTTCTCTAAAGTTATGTAGGAGGTATTAGCTAAGTTATAATAGCAGAGAAAATAGATCATAATTCTAATTACTATTCGTGAACAGATATTTATTTAAATTGTAATTTTCAATGTCAAACTATTTTTACTTTTTTTTCAAAAATGAATATTATTCTTGAAATGAGCCATGAGTCTCATAATGTTGAGCCATTAGAATCATAAAATAGAGCCACCCAATCTCATAATATTGAGCCACCTTGC
>JAEKNW010000113.1 GCA_016838885.1 Candidatus Cloacimonadota bacterium | reverse complement strand
TTGCTTTTAATTGGTCAAGCATCCATTTTTGGATGCGAACATTCACACGAACGCGCTTGAGATGTGGAGGTAACTTTGGTTTTGGCTTCCCTCTGTATCCACCACGTTTGCTTTGCATATCATCACCTTCTATTTGTCTTTAAAAGACGGAAACGCTTGTTGGTAGGTTGTCATAGAAAAATGTGGCACGCTTTTCAAAAAAAACAGCTCATTTTAGGGTAAAATTTTGGCATACATTTTCTCCAAGGGTCAGAAACGGGATTTTCTAATTTGCTGCAAAGAGACCCTTTGGGGGTAAAGGGGTGTAATCTGCATAAATTGTTACATATTTATGCTGGCCATCAAAAATATTGGGCGTAATTTGAGATTATTTCATCGCTCCTTAACCCATAAAATTTTAACTTCGTTCGTCGGAAAATCAAGAAAAAAATCGGTTCCCCCCAAGGGGTACCCCCCAATTTTTTTCTTGATTTGTCCTCCTCCCTACGTTTTCTCTTTTATGGGGTTAAGGAGGAATGAAGGTGATGATTCAGGTATCAAGCATGATTTCATTGTGTCGTATCCCCTTGGGAATGGTCGTTTCTTGTCTTGGAAACAGGACCATTGATAATATTCTGGGACATGGCCTGTCGTTTTCGATAACTGTCTGCTTCAACCTCAAGGATGACTGAATGATGCACTACCCTGTCGATTGCCGCCACTGTCATTGTATTATCTGTAAAAATCTTATCCCATTCGCTAAACGGCTGATTTGACGTTATTATCAAGCTCCCGGTTTCATACCGGTGAGCGATCAATTCAAACATGACATGGGTCTCCTGATCACTTTTTTTCACATACCCCAGATCATCAAGGATAATGACCGAATATTTATCCAGCTTTGCAAAAAATGCTTCCAGTTTGAATTCTTGCCGGGATTCCAGCATTTGTTGAACAAGCGCCGTGGCGGAATAATATTTTACACGGATGGATTTCTCAATCAAACCATGCCCTATGGCTGCTGCAAGATGGGTCTTCCCAACGCCA
>JAEKNW010000112.1 GCA_016838885.1 Candidatus Cloacimonadota bacterium | reverse complement strand
CAGATAATTAACCCAAGCATCTAACATATCAATATAATCGGGAGCTACTTCTTCTGAAGTGAATGCTATTTTCCCCTCTTTATCAATTACACAGGTATAAGGAAGTTTTGTTATCTCATAATCAATAACTAATTCATTATTACCAATTAGTCCTTTAATAGCTAAATTATATTCTTCAAACATTTTTTTGGGAAAATTTATATCATATTCTTTAACTGATACTGCTAAGACATGAGTATTAAGATGCTTCTCCTTAATAAACCAATTGTTCAAATCCTTAAGATCAAATTCTATAAATCTGTCTTTTGAATTGCAAAAATAGAGAATTACAATATCGCCCTTGAAACTGTTTAAACTAACTTTTTCGCCTGCGAAATCTTCTAAAATCCAATCTTCTGCAAGCTTGTTACCCCGCTTTGATAAGTATTTAGCTTCTCTATTATCTTTTTCATTATCCCATTTTTGTTTAGCTTTTTCTTTAATCTGGCTCCATCTTTCTAACTCTCTTAGTTCTGGCCAACCTTCATCACTTGCAAGTTGAGGATAGATCATTATATCCTGATCAATCATTTCTTCTAGTAGGTCAAATGCTCTATCGTATTCTGAAAAATCAATTAATAAGAACAATAATTGTCTTTGCAAAACTGCATCAAATTCCACAGATTTTGTATCAGCAATTAATTTTTCAAGTCTATCATGATCTTTTGTAGCATAAAGATAAACCATGATAGCATTTATATGGTATGTCAAGCTATCTGGGAGATTTTCAAACCCTGAATTGGAGGTGTAACTGATTTGTAAGGGTACTAAGTGGTCTATCAGGTCAGGTTTTTTCTCAGTTATTATATAATTATTGATTATTTTCCAGCTCTGGATCAAAGTTTCTTCATCTTTGATTTGCAATAAGGTTTGCTCAGCTTCTTTTGTTTTGTTTTGTTTCACCAGTAAAACGAATTTGACAATTTTAAGAAAATCATCATCAGGTATAGCTTTAATCCCTTTTTCTAAGGGTTTCATAAGTTTTTTAATT
>JAEKNW010000111.1 GCA_016838885.1 Candidatus Cloacimonadota bacterium | reverse complement strand
CAGATAATTAACCCAAGCATCTAACATATCAATATAATCGGGAGCTACTTCTTCTGAAGTGAATGCTATTTTCCCCTCTTTATCAATTACACAGGTATACGGAAGTTTTGTTATCTCATAATCAGTAACTATTTCATTATTACCAATAAGTCCTTTAATAGCAAAATTATATTCTTCAAACATTTTTTTGGGAAAATTTATATCATATTCTTGAACTGATACTGCTAAGACATGAGTATTAAGACGCTTCTCCTTAATAAACCAATTATTCAACTTTCCAAGTTCATATTTTGTAAATCTGTCTCTTGTATTACAAAAATAGATAATTACAATATCGCCCTTGAAATTGTTTAAACTAACTTTTTCGCCTTTGAAATCTTCTAAAATCCAATCTTCTGCAAGCTTGTTTGCCCGATTTGATAAGTATCTAGCTTCTCGATTATCTTTATCATTATCCCATTTATGTTTAGCCTTTTCTTTAATCTGGCTCCATCTTTCTAACTCTTGTAGTTCTGGCCAACCTTCATCACTTGCAAGTTGAGGATAGATCATCCTATCTTGATCAATCATTTCTTCTAGTAGATCAAACGCTCTATCGTACTCTGTAAAATCAATTAATAAGAACAATAATTGTCTTTGCAAAACTGCATCAAATTCTACAGATTTTGTATCAGCAATTAATTTTTCAAGTCTATCATGATCTTTTGTAGCATAAAGATAACCAATGATAGCATTTATATGGAATGTCAAGCTATCTGGGGTATTTTCTAACCCTAAACTGGACACATAACTGAACTGTAAGGGTACTAAGTGGTCTATCAGGTCAGGTTTTTTCTCAGATATTATATAATTATTAATTACTTTCCAGTTCTGAATCAAAGTTTCTCTATCTTTGATTTGCAATAAGGTTTGCTCAGCTTCTTCTGTTTTCTTTTGTTTCACCAGTAAAACGAATTTGACAATTTTAAGAAAATCATCATCAGGTATAGCTTTAATCCCTTTTTCTAAGGGTTTCATAAGTTTTTTAATT
>JAEKNW010000110.1 GCA_016838885.1 Candidatus Cloacimonadota bacterium | reverse complement strand
AACGATTCAACCTAAGTCTTCTCAATTAAACAGTTCAACAAATCAACGATTCAACCTAAGTCTTCTCAATTAAACAGTTCAACAAATCAACGATTCAACAATTCAACTATTAGTTATCTTTCAAGACATGTTTATCATACATATCTGCAAATTTATTTTTATGTTTTATCTCTTCTGTAGCCAAGTTATTAAAGAGAGTAGCTACCTCGGTATCAGGGAACTTAGTAGCTAAATCTTTATAGAGCTTATAAGAGTATTCTTCACGTTTCATGGCAATGACTAAGATGTTTTCATAGCTCAAATTATCATCATCATAACTTGCCAGCATGTAATCACTAGTCTGCATATTCGAAGGTTTATTTGGATCTAAAAAGGCTAATCCCTTCTTATGAATATTTTTAAGAATGGCTATATGACCTTTTTCCATATTTTCGAAATCAATCAACATCTGTTTTTGGTCTGCGAACTTAGCATGATTTTGTAGTTCATGATAGAAATCTACAGCATCTTGCTCTCTAAGAATAGCGAACTCTATAACTTTATCAAATTCAGATTTTGTCATTAGTACTCCTAAATTGACAAGGAAATATCAGCAACTTTCATGGAAAAGTAAATGCTAAATCCTAATCAATCCTTAACTTCATTAAGTCTTTAGTCAATCACTTCAAACATATCTTTACCAACACCACATTCTGGGCAAACCCAATCTTCAGGTAAATCTTCAAAAGATACATTATTATTCTCGGCCGGATTGTAGATATATCCACACACTAAACATTGGTACTTTTCCATAAATATCCCCTCTTTAAATTAATATTTTTCGCACAATAATTCGAAATATCCTTGTGGATGGGCACATGATGGGCATATAGAAGGAGCTTCTAAGCTTTCATGCAAGTATCCACATTTTCTACATTTCCAATAAACCTTACCATCTTTTTTAAATACTTCATGGGCTTGAACTCTGTCGTGGAGCATTCTATATCTTTCTTCGTGGTGCTTTTCAATTTTAGCAATTACGCGGAAAGAAGCAGCTATCGCAGGGTAACCCTCTTCATCAGCAATTCTGGCAAATTCAGGGTAGAGTTCAGTCCACTCTTCATTTTCACCATCAGCAGCATACTCTAAGTTTTTAAGAGTATCTTTTTGAGCCCAAGCAGCCGGATAAGTTGCTGTGATTTCAATGCCTTCACCTTCAACACCATTATTAACTAAGTGCTTGAAGAATATCTTAGCGTGTTCTTGTTCGTTTAAAGCAGTTTCGGCAAATATTGCAGAAATTTGTTCAAATCCCTCTTTCTTAGCTGTCTTAGCAGCGAATTCATATCTATTTTTAGCTTGAGATTCGCCGGCAAATGCTTTCATTAAGTTTTCAGCAGTTTTTGTTCCTTTTAATGACATTATTTAATACCTCTCTTTTTTATTTTTTGAAATTAGTTTGTTTTCCAAAGTCCGTGCACATTGCAATATTCTCTTGCTTCAATGATTTCTGATTTCTTAACATTGAAGAAAGCTTCAGGAGCCTGGGTGTGGGATAATTCTGCACGATAAACCATGTCCTTAGTTAGAACTTCAATAAAAGCAATGTGATGTTCTTCAGTCATTGGATGAGTTGTTGAACCAACTTTTACTAAAACTCCACCATCCTTCTCCTCTATAACAGGAACATGCTTTTCTGTTGACATATCTGCTGTTTTACCTTCTAATAATTTCATGGGTTCATTACAGCAAACTAAAGCAGGTGCTCCAGGATATACTAATTCTACTACGTTTCCACAAATAGGGCAGTGATAAATTTCTCTTAATTTTGTCATATTTTCCTCCATTTTATTTTTTCATATTTATATAATAATTGCATCCTGAAAAAATGCAATTAAAAAAACTGGACATTTATCTCTTGTTAAGAAAATTGATAATTATTAATGTATAATGCTTATTTAATAGTTTAAATGTTTATTTGTTGATTTGTTTAATTGATAAGAATAATAGAAGACTGATGATATGGGTTAGGTTTAGAGTTTAGGGTTTAGAGTTTAGGGTTTAGGGTTTAGAGTTTAGGGTTTAGAGTTTAGGGTTTAGAGTTTAGGGTTTAGGAACTTGATAATAATTAAAAATTGAGGAATAGATGGCAATAAGAGTAAAAAATATAGAGATAAATAGTTTTGCTCAAGAGATTGGGTTAAGAAAAAATGATTTAATTCTCAAGATAAATGATATGTTTGTCGAGGATTTTCTTGATTTAAACTATTTTGGAGCCGAAGAAAAACTAAAGCTTGAGGTCATAAGAGATGAGCACAAGCTTGTCCTGCAGGGGAAGAAGAGTTTTGAAACTCCCTTAGGCATAGTTATCGACCAGCATCACTGTCGGGAGTGCGTGAATAACTGTATCTTTTGTTTTATAGACCAAATGCCTGCAGGAATGAGGGAGACCCTCTATGTGAAAGATGATGATTATACCTACTCTTTTATCTATGGTAATTATGTTACTCTGACAAATATGAGTCCTCAAAAATTAGATAAATTAATTAAACTAAAAATATCCCCACTTTATATTTCTGTTCATTCGACCAACTCTGAATTGAGAAAAGAGATGATGAGGTATAAACAAGATTTTGAGATCCTGGATATTTTAAAAAGATTAGCAGAAAATGGGATTGAATATCATACCCAGCTTGTTTTAGTTCCCGGATTTAATGACGGGAAAGAACTTGAGAGATCTCTTGGAGATTTGGCAAGTGGAGACTTAGCAACCCTTGGAATAGGAGTGGTTCCTGTTGGACTTACCAAGCATCGGGAAGGCTTGCCACAACTACCCCTCTTCACCCAAGAGGAGTCTGTTAAAGTAATTAATATTATTGATAAATACAGAGAAGATTTCCCCTATATTTATGCTTCAGATGAATTTTACATTAAAGCAGATCTGCCTATACCTGATGCTGATTATTATCATGACTTTGAAGAGATTGAGAATGGAATAGGAATGGTTAGAATGCTCTTGGATAATTGGAAGTATCATAAAGCTAAATTTGCTGACTTTATACTTACAGAAGTTAAACAGGACTTAGTCTTTGTTACAGGGGTTTCTGCTCAGAAGTATATTAAACAAATAGCTTATGAATTAGCAGAACTTATAACTCCTTATAAAGCTGAAGTGCAAGTAATTAAGAATGATTTTTTGGGAGCTGGCGTTACAGTGTGTGGTTTACTCAGCTTTGCTGATATATCGGCTCAGATTAAGCTTAGTCATGGACAAATTCCTCTCTTTTCCCAAGATATTTTCAATAGCCAAGGATTAACTCTTGACAATTTTGACCATGATTATATTAAAAAAGAACTAAAGAGAAATGTAGTAATTATTTCCCCAATGTTTGAGGAGTGGAGTCTTAGATAAACCTTTAAGAATAAGAAAGAGAAAAGCAGGAGAAGATTGACCGAATCAAAAAGGATAGTAGATGAAATATGAACATATAATATTTGACTTAGATAATACCTTGCTGGATTATGATTTAGCAGAAACGAAAGCACTTTCTGAACTTTTTGATTTTTATCATATTCAGGGGGATTTTCAATCTTTGCAATATCGTTACAAAACCATCAATAATGGCTTTTGGCAGAAGTTTGAAGAGGGACGAATCACTCTTGAAGAATTAAAGACTCATAGATACAAAGAGTTTTTAATTCAAATAGGCAAGAAAGATATAGACCCGGATGATTGTGCTAGTCAATACACTAGATTTCTCTCCCTCAATGCTTTTCCTCTCCCCGGTTCTTATGAAATATTAGACTACTTACGCGAAAAGGGATATAATCTTATTCTTGCCAGTAATGGTCTGCCAGATGTCCAATACCCACGCTTGAAAGCAAGCCAGATGCATGATTACTTCTCCTTTATTGGGATTTCTCAAGAGATAGGTTATCAAAAACCTCACGCTAACTTCTTTCATACTCTCTTTGAAAAGAATGATATTGCAGATAAAGAGAGGGTTATGATCATTGGAGATAGCATAAACTCTGATATTAAAGGTGGCATTAACTATGGCATAACAACCTGCTGGTATAATCCTAATGACAAACTATCAGATACAAAAGCAGATTATGATATTAGATCATTATTAGAACTTAAAAATATACTATAAAAGAGGATATAAAGATGAATAAATATGTAAAAATTATTACTATTGGACTTTTACTAGCTTTAATGTTTGGCTGTACTAAAGCCCCTTTGGGGTCTAAGAAAAACCCTATTAAAATGTACTTTGTGCCATCCTTAGAACACAACAAATTAATCTCTTCAGGTACTTTGATCGAGACTGAACTGGAAAGAATAAGTGGTTACGAAATTGAGACTAGTGTTCCTACCTCTTATGCAGCAGTGATAGAAGCGATGGGAGTTGGAAGAGCTGATATAGCTTGGTTCCCTACTTATGCCTACTACCTGGCTAATAAGAAGTATGGTGCTTATGTAACTTTCCAGACTGTCAGAAGTGGCTTATCCGAATATAAAGGTCAATTTGTTGCTAGAGCAGATTCTGATCTTAAATCTATAGAAGATATAGCAGGCAAGATTATTGCCTACTCAGATGCTTCTTCAACATCCGGATATATCTTTCCATCTGCACTCTTAGCTTATGAAAAGATTGAACCGGGAAAGAAAGTTTTCTTGGGTGGACATGACACTGTGATTAGAGCAGTCTTACAAGGGAAAGCTGATGTAGGCTGTACTTATTGGTCTCCTGCAGTAGATGGTGTTCCTCAAGATGCCAGAAAGAAACTTCTCACGGAAGAACCTAATATCTTCGAAAAAGTTAAGATTATTGGTTTCACAGATTGGATTCCTAATGATAACTGCACTTTCCGTAAAGAGTTACCTCAAGATGTTGCAGAAAAGATGATTGCAGCAATTGAAGAATTCAAAAATAGTGATATCGGTAAAAAAGCCTTCAAAGACCTTTACGATATAGATGATTTAAAACGCGTTGATGATTCTGCCTATGCAGATATCAAGAACAAATTGGATTTAATTGATACAGCAAAGTTAGATTAAAAATATGAGTATAATAGAAATAAAGAAACTTAATAAGTTTTATGATGAATCAACTCATGCTCTCAAAGATATAGATTTAGATATTAAAGAGGGTGAGTTTTTGATTCTTTTAGGGCTCTCAGGTTCTGGGAAATCAACTCTTCTTAGATGTATTAACAGGTTAATAGAACCTACTTCCGGAGAGATTAATTTCTTAGGAAATGATGTTGTAAAAGCAAATTCTCTGTCTCTGAGAAGTATCAGAAGTGATATAGCTATGATTTTTCAACAGTTTAACTTAGTAAAGAATATCACAGTTCTTACTAATGTTCTAACCGGGAATCTCTCTAAACATAGCCTCTTTTCACGTTGGACCAAAGAAGAAAAAGAGCTGGCTAGGCAAAATCTGAAAAGAGTAGGACTGCAAGATTTTGCTTATAGAAAAGTTAGAAACTTGAGTGGTGGGCAACAGCAAAGAGTCGCAATTGCCCGTGCTTTAATGCAAAACCCTAAACTTATCCTGGCCGATGAACCAGTTGCCAGTTTAGACCCGGCAACAGCTGATTCTGTGATGAATTATCTTGGGACTCTAAACAAAGAAGACGGAATTACTGTCGTATGCTCTCTGCACTTCTTGAGTTTAGCTCGGAAATATGGAACACGGGTAGTAGCTCTCAAAGACGGGAAAATTAAATTCTCAGGAAGTCCTAATGATATTGATGAACAAAAGTTCAAGGATATCTATGGGGAAGATGCTGAGGAAGTGGAGATTCGCTAATGATTAAATCACAAAACACTCTAATGAAACAAAGATTAATCTCCAACGCACTAGATTATGGGATTTCTCTCTATCTCGGTTCAACTATTGGCTATTTGATAAACTACATTTTTGCCTTAAATATTAGTCCCTTCTTTATTTTTATCTGGTCATCAGTCGCTTTTCTTCTACTTTTAGCCTTGCCAAACACTCCGGGTAAAGGTATCTACCAAGATAAAGATGAAAGAGTTAAACTCTTTTCCAAACTCTATCATTACATCTACTCTTTGGCAATCCTTCTTTCTTTAGCTGTCGGCTGGTTTATGGTAGAGATTGAGCCCTTTGAATTTCTTACAGGTATGTCTGGAACCAGGAATATCTTGCGAGGACTTTTTACTCCCGATAAAGAGATCTTTTGGAAGATGGTCTCTGAGCTTATCAAAACTATCTATCTAGCTTTAATGGCAACAGTATTCGCCGTCCCTATAGCTTTTTTCTTAAGCTTTTTGGCAGCCTCAAACTTAATGAACAGGTCTCTGATAGGTAGAGTAACTTACGCTATTATCAGAACCATCTCCACAGTAATCAGATCAATTGAAGCTATCGTCTGGGCTATTATCTTTGCTGTCTGGGTAGGAATAGGACCTTTTGCAGGTATGCTTGCTTTAATGATTCACTCTATTGCAGCCCTAGTTAAACTCTACTCAGAACAGATTGAGAATATTGATCACGGCCCAATCGAAGCCATAACTTCTACCGGAGCAAGCACCCTCCAAATCTGGAAATATGCTGTTATCCCCCAAATCATTAATCCCTTCCTAGCTTTTACTATCTATCGCTGGGATATCAATGTCAGAATGGCTACAATTGTCGGTTTTGTCGGGGGTGGTGGTATCGGTCTGCAACTCTTCCAAAAACAACAGATGACAGACTGGAATGGAGTCGGAACTATCGTATGGCTGATTGCTCTGGCTGTCTGGCTCATGGATATGGTGTCTGCTGAAATCAGAAAGAGACTTTTGAATAATTAACTGGGAGCGCGATCATCCCTGCTCACACCAAACACATCGGGGTTTGGTATATAAATAAAATATATTAGGAAAAAAATGATAAGTATAGGCGAAATATTAGTAACAGTAAATAACGTTAATAAACGTTTTGTAGATAAAGACATCATAAAAGATGCCAACTTCGGGATTCATTCCGGGGAGAAGATGGGGATTATCGGAGTTAATGGCTGTGGTAAGACTACCTTCTTACGCATTCTTGCCGGAAGTGAACCTGTTGATTCCGGTGAAATCACCTTCAGAAACGAGGTAAAAGTAGCCTATCTTCAGCAAAATCCTGATTTAGATGATGACTTAACAATCATGGAACAAATCTATTCTTCTGATAAAGAGGAGTTTGTTCTCTTAAAAGAATACTTTAAAATTAATGATAAGCTTACTCACTCTCAAAGTCAAGAACTTTGGGACCGTCAAGCTCAGCTAGCAGAGAAGATAGAAATGCTCAATGGCTGGTCTATTGAAGCCAAAGCTAAATCATACTTAACTAAGTTGGGGATAAAAGACTTTAATCAGAAGATTGGGATCTTATCAGGAGGACAAAAAAGAAAAGTTGATTTAGCTACTATTCTCCTAAAAGAAGCTGAATTGCTAATTCTTGACGAACCTACTAATCATCTTGATATAGACTCAATTGAGTGGCTACAACAACATCTTGTCGATTATCAAGGTAACATTATCTTTGTTACTCATGACAGATATTTCTTAGATAGCATCTGTAATAAGATTATGGAGATTGAGCTGGGACAAGTCAACTTCTATGATGGGAACTATTCCTATTATATCGAAAAGAAAGAGATGGAAAATATTGATAGACAGAGGAAAGAGACCCGTCGTCAAGCCCAACTCTCTAAAGAATTAAAGTGGCTGAAACGCGGAGCAAAAGCTCGTTCAACAAAACCTAAAAATCATATCGATAGAGTGATGGAACTTTTGGATAAATCTTATCTTATTGAACAACAAGATATGGACATCTCTTTTCAGACTCATAGATTAGGAAAGAAAATTCTCGAACTGGGCGGAATAAGTCATCAATATGATAAAGAACCTCTTATCAATAACTTCAGTCATATCTTTCAAAAGTTTGAACGAATAGGAATTATTGGCGATAATGGGTGTGGCAAAACTACCCTTATCAAGATCATTACTAAAGAACTTCTTCCTACCAAAGGTAGTGTAAACTCGGGGATCAATACTAAATTTGCTTACTTTAGACAGGATGCTGATGAAATGCCTCAAAATAAATCAGTTTACCAATATATCTCATCCTATGCTGAAAATATTAGAACCAAAGATGGAGTCCTCCATTCAGCTACCGAAATGTTAGAGAGGTTTCTCTTTGAACCTAAAATGCAACAAGCTAAAATATCATCCCTTTCCGGAGGTGAGAAAAAGAGACTTCACTTGCTGAAATCTCTCATGTTCGGAGCAAACTTCATTATTCTTGATGAACCTACCAATGACTTAGATATCCGCACCCTGGAAATCCTAGAAGACTATTTAGATGCCTTCGATGGCTGTATCTTAGTTGTTTCCCATGATCGCTTCTTCTTAGATAGAATCTGCGATTTCCTCTTTATCTTCGAAAATAACAAAATTAACAAGTTTGCCGGGAATTACTCAGATTATCTCCTGGTTAGACGCTTCCGAGAAGAAGAAGCTCAAGAGAATGATAAAGAAAAAACTGCTAAGATTAAAACTGCTAAAACAGGCCTTAGCTTCAAAGAAAAAAAAGAAGTCCAAGAAATAAATAATAGACTTACCGACATAGAATTTAGAATATTAGAACTAAGCAATATAATCGAAAACAAGGCTGATGAACTTACCCACCAAGACTTTACTGCTATAAGCGAAGAACAGACTCAATTAGAAGATGAAATGCTAGCTCTGCTGGAGAGGCAAGAAGAGCTGGAGGAAAAAGAATAAGAAGAATTTGAACCACAAAAGGCACAAAGAACACAAAAAAATAAGCAGAATCTATCCACGAATTTCACGAATTACACGAATCCCTTAACACAGAGTTTCACAGAGTTTAAGAAAAGAAGAAAGAAGAGCCTTGCCACGGATAACACAGATAAACACGGATAAAAGCCTCTTCAATCGGACGGTGGACAGCTTGTCCGCCACTAATAAAAAGAAGAAAGAAATAGCCACCGAAAACACTGAATACACCGAAAAGAAGAAAGAAGAGCCTTCACACTAATTAACTCGAATTAAAACGAATTACACGAATTACTCTATCTAAAATAAACACAGAACTAGAACCCGTGCGTCTTCATTCCCCTCTTCATTTGCTCTAGCAAATGTCTTCAAGAGGGGTGGCATCCTACGAAGCTTTAGCGAAGTTGGGATGACGGGGTGTTTTAAAGAAAAGCTTTAACCACAAGCCACAGAACACTGAGAAGAAAATAATCAAGAAATTAACTCTGTGGCCTCTGTGTCTCAGTGGTGAAAAAAAAATTCATTTTTCACTTTTCATTCTTGCGAAGCAAGACTTAGTTGGCGTCTCCAATCTACAATGGTTTATCTCCTTAATCTAACCCTCTTTATCTGTATATCAGCCTAAATATATAGTAATTAAAATTTATCTATTGACTAATGGAGAGCTATTTGCATGTTAAGCTTAGTGGAAGAAAAAAAACTAAGATATGGAGGATAGATGACTAAGCGACTAATACTTTCCTTACTTTTAATAGTGATGGTTCAACTAATGTTTGGCACCATAACAATGACCTATAATTTTGAAAAACCTTTACTTGATGAAAACGGGGATTATACAAAAATTACTCTGGAGAACTGTTTTCCCAATGGAGTTCCTGCTCAACCAGAAATCCCATATCAAGGGGCATTAATCTATCTTCCTCAAAGTGAAGAAATTACTGCTGTTAATATTAGATTAAGTAATCCCCAAGAGATTATGCTTGCTAAGCCTCTTTTTCCTACTCAGCAACAATATCCCCTTTCTTTAATGGACCAGGCCATATTCACTGAACCAAATGAAGAGATATATGGCTCAGCAAAAGCTTTCCCTTATGAAGTAACTAAAAACATCAGAACAGACTTTATGGCAGGCCATAGCCTTGGCTCTTATGCTTTTTCACCTGTGGAGTATTACCCTAAAGAGAATAGAATTATTTGGTATTCTCAAGCTAGTGTAGAAATCGAAACAGCAGTAACAGACAAAGCTATTACAGCTCAGAATCTAAGAAAAGATAATATCGCAGTCTATAACAGATTAATCAAGAGTGTAGATAACCCTGAACTGGTTCCCATGCCTAATTCAGCAAGAAATACAGGCATTGATTATTTGATTATCTATCCTGAAGAATACTTAACTCAAATCCAACAAATTGAATATTATCATAATATTAGAAATAGAAATGTTGAGCTACTTTCTATAGAACATATTGAAAGTAATCCTGTACCAAACGGTGCTACTTATCGTGATACACCTGAAAAGATACGTGAGTATATTAAATACTACTATTCCCAGCCTGTTAATGACTTACAGTTTGTCTTGCTTGCCGGTGATGCTGATGTGATACCTCATCGTGGTTTCTATGCTGCTAATGAATCTCAATCAGATTATGATATCCCGTCTGATTGCTACTATTCAAATTTAGATGGCTCTTGGGATACTGATGGAGATAATATCTTTGGAGAACAACAAGAGACGGATTTAATGCCGGAGTTAGCGATTGGTAGAATCTGTTATAACAATATTTCCGAATTAGATAATATTATTAATAAACTTCATAAGTTCACTGAAGAGCCTGTTATGGATTTAGTGGAAACTTCTGTTATGGTGGGTGAATGGTTGTGGGAAGGTCCTACTTGGGGTGGAGACCACATGGATGAATTGATTGGCCATACTAATCTTTATGGTTATCAAACAACAGGTTTCCCGGAAGATTGGGTCTTTTCTAAACTCTATGACAGAGATTATGGCTATGCTGATGCTTGGTATGGATCACAGCTTTTCCCATTATTAAATCAAGGTGCAACTTACGTTAACCATCTTGGACACTCCAACACCACCTATAACATGCGTTTAAGTAATGATTATGTAACTGTAAACAATATTACTAACAACGGTAATAATGGTAATTTCTCAGTACATTTTACTCAAGGCTGCTATGCCGGTTCTTTTGATAATCGGGGAACAAATGTAGGAAGCTATGGAGCAGATTGTATAACCGAAAAGTTTACAGCTATTGAAACTTCTGCAGCAGCTATGATATCTCACTCTCGATATGGGTGGGGAGTTATGGGTTCTACTAATGGTGTTTCTCAAAAGTATCATAGACAGTGGGTAGATGCTATCTTTACTGAAGAGATTGTGGAAATAGGGGAGACCCTAAACGACTGTAAAATAGATAACATTCCCATGATGGACAATTCAACTATGTATTGGGTCTATTATCAAACTAATCTCTTTGGTGATCCTGCTATGAACCTCTGGAAAGAAACTCCTGCTGTAATTCAAGAGAATATTGTTACCACTTGGGCCCAAGGTCAAAATGCTTATCCTCTAGTAGTAACTACTCCAAATGCTAGTGCTGCCTTAGTCAATAACGATAATGATATTCTCTGGACTGGTCAAAGAGATATTTTAGGAAACATGAGCGTTAATACTACAACTTCTTTAGTTGCAGGAGATTATAGACTTATCTTAAATGCTGCCTATCACCTACCAAAAGTTATTGAGATTGAAGTAATTCAAGGGAATCAACCCTTTATTGGGATTACCAGTCTTGTTAACAACAACTCAACTAACAACTTCTCTGCAAATGATGTTACCTCCTTCAATTTAGATGTTATGAACTTAGGAACAGAGAGTTTTGCTGGAGATGCTTATATGAAATTAGTCTCTATGAATGAACATCTGGAAGTGGTTGAAGACTCTCTCCATATAGGTTCTTTAGCCGGAGAGGAAGTAACTTCTTTCTCTAATGCTTTTGAAGTGAGAAATATGGGAGGTCATGCAGATCAAGAAGATGCAGAATTAAGATTTATTACTTATTTTGGAGAGCAAGAATCTGTTACTCAAACCCACTTAACTTTAAATGCTTCGGTAGTGGCTCTTGAATCAGTTACTTTAGCTAATGGTGCTTTAGCTCCTGAAGCAAATGCTAACAATCCTGTAAACATAGCCTTTACCAATAATGGAACCGGGTATGCTCGAAATATAGAACTAATTTTTTATTCCTATTACACAGGTATTACTGTTTCTCCTGCTTCCTATCAAATAGCTGAAATTGCTCCTAACGAAACAATTACTCTGGAAGACATTTTCTCTATCAATATCAATGATTCAATTCAAGATTATGAACCGGGTAACTTTGTGGTTACTATAGTTGACCCCTTCTTCTCTGTTGATGAATTTATCTATGATTTCTTAGTCGGACTTGATATGTTCACCTTTGAAACTGGTAATGACGGCTTTATTACTGAACAGCCAAGTAACCAATTCGTGAATCAATGGCATAGATCCAATAATCAAAATAATACTCCAAATGGAAGCTATAGCTTTAAATTTGGTGGAGCCGGTTCAAACCATTATTCTAACAGTGCTTATGGGTATTTGATTTCACCAACTTTTAGTATAGTGCCTAATTCTCAATTCGTTTTTTATCATAAGATGAATGCTGAAAAAGATGCTACTAATACTAGTTATGCTTGGGATGGTGGATATCTGGAAATGTCCGTCAATGGCGGAAACTTCAATATAATTGAACCTGTAGGTAGTTATCCTTACTATATGAGAACAAATCAGGCTAGTCCTATTCCCGGTTCAACCCCTGTTTACTCTGGGAATTTCCCCTGGAGTCAGGCAGTATTTAATCTTGGAAACACTTCAGGACAAGTACAATTCAGGTTTGTCTTTGGCTCCGATGGTGCAACTGTTGCAGAAGGTTGGTATGTTGATGACATTCATGTTGTTGCACCTACTGATAATATTACCAACGAGGTTGATTTACTTGCTGCTAAAATTACAGGCAATTATCCTAACCCTTTCAATCCGGAAACAACCATAAATTTTGCTATCCCTACAAATAGCTCTAAGACAAATGCTTTAGTAGAGATTGAAATCTATAACCTTAAAGGACAGAAAGTAAAAACCTTATTAAAAGAACATAAATCACCAGGAAACTACCAAGTAGTTTGGAAAGGTGATAATGACCAAAATAAGAGTGTTGCCTCAGGCATCTACTTTGCTAAACTAAAAGTTGGAAAGAATACAGACTTTAAGAAAATGGTCTTGATGAAATAAAATACTGGGAAGGCTTGCATCTTGCAGGCATTTCTCAAAAATACAAATATGAAGCCTCGCTTAAGCGGGGCTTTTTCTTTTTCACCACAAAGAAAGAAGATTTTCGCTGGTTGCGAAAAGACGGGGAGAAAGGGAGACGGAGAGAGTCCTTAACACAGAGTTCCACAGAGGGCAAGAGGAGTTTCACAGAGTTTTAAGAAAGAAGAAAGAAGAGCCTTCACACAAATTAACTCGAATTAAAACGAATAAACACGAATTATTCTCTTGAAATGGATACGGAGATTGAGCCCGTATATCTTAAATCCCCTCTTCATTTGCTCTAGCAAATGTTTCCAAGAGGGGTGGCATCGAAGATGACGGGGTGTTCAAAAAAAAGAGTTTAGCCACGGAATAACACAGATAAACACGGATAAAATCCTCTTTAGTAGGACGGTGGACAGCTTGTCCGCCACTAATAAAAAGAAGAAAATCTATCCACGGAATAACACGAAAAAGAAGAAGATATTTAGCCACCGAAAACACTGAATACACTGAAAAAAAGAAGAGCCTTCACACAAATAAACACGAATTAAAACGAATAAACACGAATTATTCTCTTTAAAAGGATACAGAGATTGAGCCCGTATGTCTTAAGTCCCCTCTTCATTTGCTCAAGCAAATGTTTCCAAGAGGGGTGGCATCGAAGATGACGGGGTGTTCAAAAAAAAAAGAAGAGTTTAGCCACCGAAACACTGAATACACTGAAAAAAAAGAAGAGCCTTCACACAAATTAACACGAATTAAAACGAATAAACACGAATTATTCTCTTTAAAAGGATACATAGATTGAGCCCGTATGTCTTAAATCCCCTCTTCATTTGCTCAAGCAAATGTTTCCAAGAGGGGTGGCATCGAAGATGACGGGGTGTTTAAGTCTTGCTTCGCAAGAATGAAAAG
>JAEKNW010000109.1 GCA_016838885.1 Candidatus Cloacimonadota bacterium | reverse complement strand
TGAAGGGTGATGAATTTATTACTGCTTTGCAAAAAAGTGAACTTTCAATTCCACCATTTATAGTTACTACCGGGCAAGGTGATGAACACATAGCAGTAGCGATGATGAAACTAGGGGCTAAGGATTATCTAATAAAAAACACTCATTTTCTTGAAATACTCCCCGAAGTAATAAAAAGAGTCAGCAAAGAAATTGAAAATGAAGATAAGCTGAAACAAGCTGAGGAAGCCCTAAAAGAAAGCGAAGAGAAGTTCAAAATCATTTTCGAGAACAAGGGCACCGCTACAGGTATCGTGGCAGAAGACGGAGTTATCCGGGAGTGTAATGCCATGTTTGCCGAATTGAGCGGCTATCCCAGGTCCGATCTGGTCGGCAAGATGAAATGGTCTGACTTCGTTGTGAAGGAAGATCTGGCGCGGTTGCAGAAGTACAGCAAGCAGCGATTCGAGAATGGCGAAGCTGCTCCCACCCAATACGAATGCGGCATCGTCAACAGGAATGGTGAGGTACAAACTGCGATTGTCAACGTGGCCATGCACGAAAAGGATCGTATTGTTTCGCTGCTTGACATCACCGAGCGTAAGCAGGCGGAAGAAAAGTTAATGAAAAGTGAAACATTATACCGTGAATTAGTTGAATCGATGATTGATGGTCTTTATAAAACCACCCACGAAGGAAGGTTCCTTGAAGTTAATCAAGCAATGGTAAAGATTCTTGGATATAACAGCAAAGAAGAATTAATGGCAGTTGATATAAAAAAAGAGTTGTATTTCAACGAAGCGGATCGTGAAGATATAACTTCGACTGAACTTCAGAAGGTTACAGACATTTACCAGTTACGGAAAAAAGATGGTTCGGCGGTCTGGGTTGAAGACAATGGAAGATATGTATTTTCTGACGAGGGGGATATACTTTATCACGAGGGTGTTCTACGCGACATAACCGAACGCAAGCAGATAGAAGAAGCCCTCCGTCATAACGAAGAAATGATTCTAAGTTCACAATCTGTGGCAAATATCTGTTCTTATTCAACAAATCTT
>JAEKNW010000108.1 GCA_016838885.1 Candidatus Cloacimonadota bacterium | reverse complement strand
GCCGGGGCCGAGCAGTCGTTCGACGGCGGTGTGACATGGTCCGCAATCCCCGGATGGACCATGGTGGGGAACACGGTCATGGTCCCGTCCGTCCAGGATGGCGACATGGTTGTTGTTAATGCTGTCAATTTGTTCGTTAACGCTGGCATGACTTTCACCACGACGAATCGCTGTCGCGGCCTGCTGATCTATGGCACGGGGTCCCTGACTGTTAATGGCACAATCTCCATGACTGCACGGGGGTGCCATGCAAATCCAATGGACACTGCTGTGACATCAAACACACCCGTCCCACCGTCTGACAATCACACCGTCCCGACAGGAGGTGTAATTTTTCGCAGGCTGGCAAGAGGTGGCACTGATTCGAATTCTGACGTCGATTTGTTGCATGGATGTGGTCAAGCTGCTGTTGATTCTGAGCTAAACCAGCCTGTCGTAAAGGGGAATGGCATTGTTGTCGCAATCCCTATCGTTGGCGGGGCTGGTGCTCCCGGTGCTCCGCCCTGCGGGAATGGTGTGTCTAACGTTGCACCGTCAGGCTTAACGATGATCAATGGGACTGGCGGCGGCGGAGGCGGTGCCCATATGGGAACCAGTAACGGGACAAATCACGGTGGGCCAGGATCAGTTGGTACTTGCTTTTCTGGTGGTACAGGAGCTGGTGGTTCACATTCTGGTTATGCAGGAATTCCCGCTCACCCATTCGGTGGAGCGGGTAGTACTTTCGCCTGGGCTGGCTCTGGCGGTGTTGGAAATCCGGGAGGAACTGGATCATCTCCAGATCCTCACGGCGCAAATGGCACAGGCGGCCTGCTGATAATGACATGCAACCAATTAGCAGGCAGCGGCACGATTGATGTAAAAGGAACAGATAGCCCACTGGGCTATAACGATCCGGGTGGCGCATCAGGCGGCGGTGTGGCCGTCGTCTTATACGCAGACACCAATACTTTTGTTGGTACAATCTCAGCAGCTGGAGGAGCAGGCAACTATTCATCACATTATGGAACTGGTCACAGGTCCGGCTGCGGTGGCAATGGT
>JAEKNW010000107.1 GCA_016838885.1 Candidatus Cloacimonadota bacterium | reverse complement strand
ATGATGCAGTAGAATTTTAGGGAAGAGTGCAGATTCTTCCAGCAAAATAAGTTACAGAATTTGAAGGCATATAATATATATATTCATGAAAATTATGTAACTTACTTTTGCAGAAGAATATAGTGCTATTCACAAAAGTCTACTGTAATATTTGGGATAAAGATGATATTTATCATCTGATATCATGTTATGAGTCCTAACTTGTGTAGCCCCCTTTATCAATAACGATGACGTCTTTCTTACATAATAGCACTAATTAAGAGGAATTACACAAATATAAAAATTAAATTTATAAAAAAGATATTGACAAGAATTGCAGTCAATAATATTTATCTTCTCACATGGTCGTGCGGGAGTAGCTCAGTGGTAGAGCACAACGTTGCCAACGTTGGGGTCGTGGGTTCGAACCCCATTTCCCGCTCCATAACCATTAAACAGTTTATAGTGTGTTGATGAATTAAATTAAGGCGACATCGCCAAGTGGTAAGGCAGAGGTCTGCAAAATCTCCATCCCCAGTTCGAATCTGGGTGTCGCCTCCATTTTGTGAATATTATATGCCGGAGTGGTGGAAATGGTAGACACAAGGGACTTAAAATCCCTCGGTAGCAATGCCGTACCGGTTCAAGTCCGGTCTCTGGTACCATATATATATTTTCTCTCGAGCGGGAGTAGCTCAGTGGTAGAGCACAACGTTGCCAACGTTGGGGTCGTGGGTTCGAACCCCATTTCCCGCTCCATTCTTAATTTAATTCATTTTTTCCAAATAATTTTTTGTACTATTATCATAGTTCATAAAATGCCGGAGTGGTGGAAATGGTAGACACAAGGGACTTAAAATCCCTCGGTAGCAATGCCGTACCGGTTCAAGTCCGGTCTCTGGTACCATATATTTAACCCAAATAATGCAGTAGACCTTTGCGAATAGCACTATCTTCTTTTGCAAAGTAAGCTACATAATTTTCAGGAATATATATATTATATGCCTTCAAATTCTGTAACTTACTTTGCTAAAAGAATCTAGCACTCTTCACCTGTGATAC
>JAEKNW010000106.1 GCA_016838885.1 Candidatus Cloacimonadota bacterium | reverse complement strand
GATTTAATACTAACAAGCTTACAGCTTGGGGCGGAGAGAATCTCCACCGTCCGACAGAAGAGGCTATGTTACCAATAAACAATCATTATAAAATGTCAATAAAACCTAAAGATGTTCAATATTATAGACTTCTTTAAGGATAAGCTATTGGGGAGTGTGGCTTGATGGTTGAACAGTCTCATCTTAAGAAAGTTGAAAAAAAAGATGAATTTACTTGACATATAATTGCAGTCTTGTTCAATTATGAAAATCAAATCTCAAAGCATAGTGGCATTAGAGTTTTGATCTAAAGAATAGGAGACGTTATGGCTAATGGAAAAGAGAATAAAGAAGAACCAATTGAGAAACAATTGTGGAAATCTGCGGATAAGCTTAGAAAGAATATTGATGCTGCAGAATACAAACATGTTGTTCTTGGTTTAGTCTTCTTAAAATATATATCAGATGCATTTGAAGAGTTATACAATAAATTAGTTACCGGTCAAGGTGAATACGAAGGAGCTGATC
The DNA here is from genome assembly GCA_016838885.1 of Candidatus Cloacimonadota bacterium. Taxonomy (GTDB): domain Bacteria; phylum Cloacimonadota; class Cloacimonadia; order Cloacimonadales; family JAFGVF01; genus JAEKNW01. Next base: position 13,709 of record JAEKNW010000106.1, on the reverse strand, counting down.
CTGAAGATAGGGATGAGTACAAAGCCGAGAATGTCTTCTTTGTTCCTAGTATGGCTAGATGGAATCATCTTCTCGCCAGTGCAAAAATTCCTACCATCGGAAAGATTGTTGATGAAGCCATGGATGCTATTGAAAAAGAGAATCCATCCCTCAAAGGGGTTCTTCCAAAGGTTTATGCCAGACAAAACTTGGATCCCACCAGCCTGGGTGAGCTTATTGACCTGATAGGGAACATCGCTCTTGGCACAGCTAAAGCTCGTTCTGCTGACTTACTTGGTCATGTCTTTGAATACTTCTTAGGTGAGTTTGCTCTTGCTGAAGGTAAAAAAGGCGGACAATTCTACACTCCTCGCAGTGTTGTTGAACTACTTGTTGAAATGCTTGAACCCTATAAAGGTAGAGTATTTGACCCTTGTTGTGGTTCTGGAGGTATGTTTGTTCAATCAGAAAAATTCATTTCCCAACACCAAGGTAAGATTAACGATATTTCTATCTATGGCCAAGAAAGTAATCAGACAACTTGGCGACTCTGCAAAATGAACCTGGCAATCAGAGGAATAGATTCTTCCCAAGTGAAATGGAACAATGAAGGTTCTTTCCTAAATGATGCCCATAAAGATTTAAAAGCTGACTATATTATTGCCAACCCTCCTTTCAATGTGAGTGATTGGAGTGGAGAATTACTCAGCAATGATGGACGCTGGAAATATGGCACACCACCTGCAGGAAATGCTAACTATGCTTGGATTCAACACTTTATTTATCATCTTGCTCCTAACGGATTAGCAGGATTTGTTCTTGCTAAAGGCTCTCTTACTTCCAAGACTTCTGGCGAAGGTGATATTAGAAAAGAACTTATTGAAGCTGGTCTAATAGATTGTGTGGTTAACTTGCCTGCAAAACTTTTTCTTAATACTCAGATACCTGCTTCACTATGGTTTGTGAGGAAAGCCCCTAAATCCCCTAAAGGGGACTTTGATAGGGATGGGAATATTCTCTTCATCGATGCTCGGAATATGGGACACTTAATCAATCGCAGAACTAAAGAACTTACTACAGAAGATATACAGGAAATTGCGGATACCTATAGGAAGTGGAGAGAAGCCCCTAAATCCCAAGCCCCTAAATCCCCTAAAGGGGACTTTGAGAAAGGGGACTTTGAGAAAGGGGACTTGGAAGAGGACTTTGAGAAAGGGGACTTGGAAGAGGACTTTGAGAAAGGGGACTTGGAAGAGGACTTTGAGAAAGGGGACTTGGAAGAGGACTTTGAAAGACTAAAGCCATCAGTTATTAATTCAGCTGATCCTGCTTTGTATAGTATAATGAAAGAAAAAGCAATTGAGATGCGTAATAATCCAACTCCAGCAGAATGTGTTTTATGGGAGCAATTAAGAAATAAACAACTTGGTGTAAAATTTAGACAACAACATATAATAAATCGATTCATTGTTGATTTTTGTTCAGTTGAAAAAGCATTGATAATAGAAGTTGATGGAAAAATTCATGAGACTCAAGAAGAAGCTGATGCTGAAAGAACTCAAGTTCTGGAAAAACATGGATATCGAGTTATTCGCTTCAGTAACGAAGAGGTTTTAAACAATCTTGAAACTGTTGTAGATAAGATCAAAGAAGAGCTCTCAAAACCTCCTTCAAAGTCCCTTTTTATGTCTCCTTTCTCAAAGTCCCCTCCAAAGTCCCCTTTAGGGGATTTAGGGGCTTGGGATTTAGGGGCTAGGGATTTAGGGGCTTATTGTGATATTCCTGGTTTCTGCAAATCTGCATCTATCGGAGAAGTAAGAGAACTTGACTATGTTCTCACTCCTGGCCGTTATGTCGGGCTTGCTGAAGAGGAAGATGATTTTGATTTTGTAGAAAGATTTACCAAGCTAAAAGCAGAGTTTGAAGAACAGTTAAAAGAAGAATCTCAACTAAACAAAAGGATCTTAGAGAATTTGGCTAAAGTTAAGATGCCAGAGGATGATTAGAATGAGTGAATGGAAAGAGGTTAGGTTGGGAAATTGTATTGAAGTTATTGGTGGAGGAACACCTAAAACTAAAAATCCTGAATACTGGAATGGTTCAATTCCTTGGTTATCAGTTGTAGACTTTAACTCTGATGATAAATATGTGTATGACACAGAGAAAAAAATTACACAACTGGGTTTTAATAAAAGTAGTACTAAACTTCTACAGAAGAATGATATAATTATTTCTGCAAGAGGTACAGTAGGGGCTATGGCTATATTAAAAAAAGAAATGGCATTTAATCAATCTTGTTATGGCATTAGAGCACTAAAAGATATATCAACTAATAACTTCGTATATTATTTTCTTAAAAACTCTTTAACAAACCTGAAGCAAATTTCTCATGGTGCTGTTTTTGATACAATTACTCGTAACACTTTTAATGAAATTACAATAAGTCTTCCTCCCCTCCCCGAGCAAAAAGCCATAGCAGAAGTACTATCTAGTCTTGATGATAAGATAGATTTACTTGGCAGACAAAACAAAACTTTGGAAGAGATGGCTGAAACATTGTTTAGACAGTGGTTTATTGAAGAGAGAGATGAGAGTTGGGAAGATGTCAGTTTAGGAGATTCTAGCTTGTGCAAAATTATTGGTAGTGGGATTGATGTTTTCGAAGGAGAAAAAATATATTTAGCTACCGCAGATATACAAGAAAATAAAATTGTTAACAGAAATACAATAATCAAATATAATAAAAAACCTAGCAGGGCAAATATGCAACCAGTTGTACACTCTGTGTGGTTTGCAAAAAAGGGAGGTGTTCGTAAAGTTATTATGTTCGATAGGAATACATTAGATGATACTGAATCCTTAATTTTATCAACTGGTTTTAGTGGATTAAAAACTACTGTAAAGAGTCATTATTATATTTGGTGTTTTATTTATAGTAGAGAGTTTCAAGAATTGAAAGATAATTTACTAAGTGGAAGTGTTCAACCTGACATTAATAACGATGGAATTAGAAATATTGTGATAGCTAGACCAAGTGATAAAACTTTGGTTGATTTTAATGAAGTCGTATATCCTCTTTTTAGGAAAATCAGCAAAAATAATAAAAGTGTAGGTATACTTATGAACTTAAGAGACACTTTATTACCAAAATTGATTAGTGGAGAAGTGAGATTAAAGTATGGTAAATGACATAATAGAAGAAACATTAGAAAGTTTTATAAGTTCTAAAAAGATAGGAAAAGATAATGTCCAAAATAATGTTTCAGTAAAGATATTGTTAGATGAGTATTCACTTGAAAAATCAGAAATAATTTTAGATTATCTACCTGAAGACGTTAATATTCGTGCAGAAAAATATTTTTTAAAAAATGAATTAGGCTTGTTTACTCTTCGGAGTTGTTCCACGGAAGAGATTCAGAGGAAAATAAAATTTAAAGTTCTGTCTTTTGAGTATGAGGAGTGTCAGATTGATAAGTACGTCTATCGATCAAGCTATTTGCCAGATTTGTTATACGCTGTTAATTCAATCGACATTAATAATTTAGAAATCAAAAAGATAACAATAAAAAGAAACTCTAAAGACTATTATTATTATGAAATTAAATCAGAAATAAGTCTATCAGATAATGAGTTAAGATTAATATTCTATATTCTTTCCTTCATGACTGCTTCCCTATTTTTCAAAGTCTATGAAAAACAAAAGTCTGGAAAGGTTAAGATCATAAATATGTATTCAAGGCGAAGAAGGTTATTAATATATGCTTCAGGGGATTTGATGTACAAGCTAGACTTTCAACAAATTTATGATATTTTATCTAATAAAGACCTTGAAGTAACATTTTATGATGTTGCTTTTTTGTACTCAAGATTCACAACAGCTGATGACAAAATAAATCAATTTCTTAATGGTTGTAATTTACTAGAATTCCTTCTTGAATCATATATCTCAAAAAATAAATCAGCTTTTAAATCTTGTTGTTCTGGAAAAGCTACTTATTCTAATAAATTATATTTTGTAGCAGAGAATCTTTTTACTTCAAATGAGTTGGATTATTTTAGATCAATGTTTGCTGATTATCCATCATGCTTTGAAGATTTAGATGTCAGTATGAACAAAGATAATTATAAAAACTCTTTTTTCTTATTCAAACTTCGTAATAATTTTGTTCATAATGGTAAAAGTTTTGAAATTGAAGATTGGCCTGATTTATCGAATACTATTTTTGTTATTAATGAAATATTACGAATACTAATCAGTAAATTTGATAAGATTACACCAAAATATAAAGAAACGACAGGAATAAAAGCTAAAGATATGAAAGAAATAATTAAAAATCGTGAGAAAATCTTTAACTCTAATTAATTTTGAAAAATATAATGGAGTATTTATGTCTAAATATTTATTAATTTATTCATTTTACAATGCTATAAGTAGGATATATGCCTAAAATAACCGAATCCACCATAGAATCCTTTGCCATAGAGCTTTTAGAACTCTTAGGCTACCACTACATCTATGCTCCTGATATTTCTCATGATTCAGACAGACCAGAGCGAACATCTTATGAAGAAGTTTTACTTATTAATAGATTAAGAGAAGCAGTAAGGAGAATAAACCCTGATACACCTTCTGAGGTTCAGGAGGAAGCAAGCAATGGACTTTTATAAGATCACAAGATTTGATGAGATTCAAGAATTCCACAATATAACACCAATAGATAACATTCCATCTATTATCAAGTATGGCTTGCTATGTCATGATTTAGCTTGTAAAATTGATCATAAAGATATTTCATTAGAGGAGGTGCAAGCGAGAAGGGATAAAAAAGTTCCAGGTGGATTACTTCTTCATAATTATGTGAATTTATATTTCCATGCCAGAAACCCAATGCTATTTAGAAGATTAAATGAAGAAATCTGTATTTTAAGGATTGATAAGTGTGTTGCTGATTTAGATGATGTTGTATTCTCAGATAGAAATGCTGCTTCTGATTATACTTCATTCAAAAGCAGAAAGTTTGTTCATCAGTTAGAATTTGAAATAATATATGCTAAAGATTGGAGAAGTCCTAATACAATAACATATTATAGTAATAAATCTCAGAAATGTGCTGAAGTTTTAATCCCTTATAAAATTGATATTACCTTTATAATTGGAGCTTATGTGAAAAAAGAAAAAGATAAACAAGAACTTATTGACAAGGGATTTAATAAAGAAATAATAGTTAATGAAGAGATGTTTTTTGGGGGAAGATCATGATAAAAGTTTTTGTTGGAGATATATTTGATTCAAAAATGCAAACATTAGTAAACACAGTTAATTGTGCTGGTGTAATGGGTAAGGGTATTGCCAAAGAATTTAAAAGACGATATCCTGACATGTTTGAAGAGTATAAGAATTTGTGTGAAGCAAAAGAGATAAAATTAGGTCAACTAACTATTTATGATGCAAAAGATATTTTTTCCTATAACAAGATTTTAAACTTTCCCACAAAAGATCATTGGAAATCCCCTTCAAAGCTAACTGATATTGTGACGGGTTTAGATTACTTTATTGAAAATTATCAAAAGTGGAATATTACTTCAATTGCCTTTCCTCCTTTAGGTTGTGGGAATGGTGGTCTAAAATGGTCTTATGTTGGTAAAATAATGTATCAAAAGTTATATACTCTACCGATAGATATTGAAATATATGCTCCATTTGGTACACCTTTAAAGGAGTTATCACAAGAATATCTAATGAGCCCATTTAATGATAAGAGTGAGGGTAATTTTAACAATCCAACAAATCAGATAAAGCAAGAATGGGTCCCTCTACTTGAATGTGTATATCAATTACAAGAAAACATATATAGCCCTAAAGTAGGAAGAATAAAATTCCAAAAAATAGCCTATATATTAACTGAACTTGGCGTTCAAACTGGATTAGAATTTAAGCAGAAGAGTTTTGGACCTTTCTCAGACGATTTAAAACAAGTTATAAATACATTTTCAAATTCTAACTTAATTATTGAGGAAGAGTTTGGACGGATGTTGCAGATGAAAGTAAGTGATGAATATCTTACTTTTAGGAAAAAACATTTATCATACCTAAAAAAACATGAAAAAAAGATTATGAAGACCACTTCTTTGTTTGAAAGAATAAAAACAACCGAGAAAGCAGAAGAAGTAACTTCAATAATATTTGTTATTAGAGAGATGAAAAAAAAACAAGAAAAAGTAAGCGATTTGGATGTACTAAATGCTTTATTAAGCTGGAAAAAACGCTGGGATGAGCCTGAAAAGAAAGAGTCTCTTGTTAATTCTATAAAAAATTTAGCTGTATTAAGATGGATTGATATCAACTTCAGCCAAGAGTTGACCAACTATGATCTATTCTAAATCTTCAATATTTTTAAAACAAAAGATGTTATAATGCCTAAACTAACCGAATCCACCCTAGAAAGCTTTGCCATAGAGCTCTTAGAAGCCTTAGGCTACCACTACATCTATGCTCCTGATATTTCTCATGATTCAGACAGACCAGAGCGAACATCTTATGAAGAAGTTTTACTCATTAATAGATTGAGAGAGGCAGTAAGCAGGATAAATCCTGATATCACTTCTGAGATTCAAGAAGAAGCAATAAAGGAAATTCTCAGGATTGGAACACCTGACTTGATTACCAATAATGAACATTTTCATAGGATGTTAACAGAGGGAATCAAGGTAACTTATCAGAGGGATAATCATCCCAGAGGTGATTTAGTCTGGCTAATAGATTTTGACAATCCTGGTAATAATGATTTTGTGGTAGCTAATCAATTCACTGTTATAGAAAATGGGATTAATAAAAGACCTGATCTAGTTCTTTTTGTTAATGGTCTTCCTTTAGTGGTTATTGAGCTTAAGAATCCGGCTCATGAGAATGCTACTGTAAGATCGGCATACCGACAATTACAGACATATAAAGAGCTTATTCCCAGTCTTTTTACCTATAATGGTTTTATGATAGCCTCTGATGGCTTGGAAGCAAAGGCAGGGTCACTTTCAGCGGGTTATACCCGTTTTATGGCCTGGAGGTCTGCAGATGGTAAGGAAGAAGCTTCTAATCTGGTAAGTCAGTTGGAAGTACTTATCTACGGGATGTTAAATAAGGAAACTCTTTTAGATTTGATTAGACATTTTACTGTATTTGAGAAATCTAAGAAAGAAGATGCAGAGACTGGTATTACTTCTATAACTACTGTGAAGAAGATAGCTGCTTATCATCAATATTATGCTGTTAATAGAGCAGTGGAATCGACTTTGAGAGCTGCAAATTCCCCTCCTGCGGAGGGGTGGCATTCGAAGAATGACGGGGTGGTCAATTCCCCTCCTGCGGAGGGGTGGCCCGGTATTTCCAGGACGGGGTGGTCCCTTTCCGAAGAACAAACACCTTATACCAAGAGATCTTTCTCAAACTTTAGGAACTTACCCTATAACCCTAAGCTAAAAGAGAGAGCTAAGGCACTAAGAAAAGCAGGTAATCTAGTAGAAGTCCTTTTTTGGAAGCAAGTAAAGAACAAGAAATTTAAAGGTTTTGACTTTGATAGACAAAAGATAATCGGAAATTATATTGTAGATTTTTATTGTAGCAGTAATGGTGTTGTGATAGAGATAAATGGTCAAAATCATGAAAATCAGTATGAGTATGATAGGGAAAGAGATCGATATTTGATGTCTTTAGGTTTAAAGGTCATTCATATTCCTGCTCGGGATGTGCTGAAGGATATACATCTAGTGATGAAGATGTTGGATAGTTGTCCAGTGTTTACCACCCTGGAAAGAACCACCTCCCCTCTTCGAGGTACTCCTCCGAGGGAGGGGAATACCACCCCGTCAGTGAAATACACTGCCACCCCTCCGCGGGAGGGGAATGTGCAAGAATCCCCAGAATCCTATGGTCTTGTGGGAGTAAATCAGCAACCCATCGGAGATAGAAAGGGTGGAGTCGTTTGGCACACTCAAGGTTCTGGGAAATCTCTTTCTATGGTCTTTTATACAGGGAAGATAGTATTAGCCTTGAAGAATCCAACTATTCTAATCATAACAGATAGAAATGATCTTGATGATCAATTATTTGATACCTTTGCTTCATGTACTCAGTTATTGCGACAGGTTCCCAAGCAGGCTGATAGCAGACAAGAGTTAAAAGACTTACTTAAAGTAGCTGCAGGAGGAGTGATATTCTCCACTATTCAGAAGTTTCAACCTGATGAAGGTAACATCTATGAAACATTATCAGAAAGAGAGAATATTGTAGTAATAGCAGATGAAGCTCACAGAACACAGTATGGATTTAAACCCAAAACAATAGATGATAAAGATGATAGTGGTAATGTTGTAGGCAAGAAAATAGTCTATGGTTTTGCTAAGTATATGCGTGATGCCTTGCCCAATGCGACTTATCTTGGTTTTACCGGAACTCCGATTGAAAGTAATGATGTAAATACTCCTGCTGTATTTGGAAATTATATTGATGTCTATGATATTGCCCAAGCAGTGGAAGATGGAGCAACAGTTAAAATTTATTATGAAAGTAGATTAGCCAAGGTTGCCCTGACAGAAGAAGGTAAAAAGTTAGTTGCTGAAGTTGATGAAGAGTTAGCAGAATATAAAAGAAGTGATCAACTAAAAGCTAAATGGACAACTTTAGAAGCTTTAATAGGTTCTAATAACCGAATAAAGAAAATAGCTAAAGATATAATCTCTCACTTTGAACAACGACAAGAAGTCTTTTCCGGAAAAGCTATGGTTGTGAGTATGTCTCGACGAATTGCAGCTGAACTCTATCATGAGATAATTAAAATCAACCCTCATTGGCATTCAGCTGATTTGAATAAAGGCTCAATAAAAGTCGTAATGACTTCTGCATCTTCTGATGGTCCCCAAATAGCAAAGCACCATACCAGTAAACAAGACAGGAAAATACTGGCTGCTAGAATGAGAGATCCTAATGATTCCTTAAAAATGGTAATAGTTAGGGATATGTGGCTAACAGGCTTTGATGTCCCATGTTTGCACACTCTCTACATAGATAAACCAATGAAAGGTCATAATCTCATGCAAGCTATTGCTCGGGTTAACAGAGTCTATCACGATAAGCCAGGTGGATTAATAGTAGATTATCTGGGTATTGCTGCAGATTTAAAGAAAGCACTCTCTTTCTATTCCGATGCAGGTGGAAAGGGTGATCCAACTATCTTACAAGAGCAAGCTGTTCAGCTAATGTTAGAAAAACTGGAAGTTGTCTCACAAATGTTCCATGGTTTCCCTTATGAAGAGTATTTTGAATCAGATACTTCAAAGAAACTTAGCACAATCCTGGGAGCTGAAGAGCATATCCTAAGTATAGATGATGGTAAGAAGAGATTCATTAATGAAGTAACTGCTCTGTCTAAAGCCTTTGCCATTGCTATTCCCCACGAACAAGCAATGGATGTAAAAGAAGAAGTTTCCTTCTTCCAAGCAGTCAAAGCTAGATTAGCTAAGTTTTCTTCAACAAAGTATGGCAAATCAGATGAAGATATAGAAACCACTATTCGCCAAGTTATAGATAAGGCTTTAGTTACTGATCAGGTGATAGATGTCTTTGATGCAGCCGGGATTAAGAAACCTAATATTTCTATTCTCTCAGAAGAGTTCTTACAAGAACTGAGAGATATGCAACATAAAAATGTGGCTCTGGAAGTTCTCAAGAAACTCATTAATGATGAGATTAAAACCAGAGCAAAGAAGAATCTGGTCAATAGCAAATCTTTCATGGAGATGTTAGAAAATACTATAAGAAAATATCAAAATAAAATACTTACGGCTGCAGAAGTCATTGATGAACTGATAAGCTTAAGTAAAGAGATTGTGGAAGCAGATGACCAAGCCAAGAATATGGGACTAACAGAATATGAATATGCTTTCTATACTGCTGTTGCTAATAACAAAAGTGCTAAAGAACTGATGCTTCAAGATAAACTTAGGGAGTTAGCTGTGGCTCTAACAGAAAAAGTAAGACAGAATGCTTCCATTGACTGGACAATTAAAGAAAGTGTGAGAGCTAAACTGAAAGTGATTATCAAGAGAACACTTCGGAAATATGGCTATCCCCCAGATATGCAAAAACTAGCGACTGAGACTGTGCTTAAACAAGCGGAACTGATAGCGGCTGAGTTGACGGAGTAGAGTGTTTGGTAAAGACTTGTTATTGTTATATTAAAATAAAAGAATTTGCCGACTAAAAGTTAAAAGAAAAGAGGAGAAATTATGAAAATTAAAGAAACGATAAATGAGCTGTCTGATATAGTAAAAAAAATATCTAAATTGGGAGACAATGAAGATGATATATTAAATGAAATAAATAGTCTTATGATTCCAAAAAAGTCACATCAACTCAAAGAACTTAGTGATAAATATCTGAGAAAAAACTCAGATGAACCAGTTGGTTATTTAAGAAGAGTAATTATAGAGAAGGTTATAAGTAAGGAGATAGTTACTAAAGAGTTTATTGAAGAGAGGAAAAATAAATATAAAATAAAACCTAAGACATTTAGTAGTTGGAATCTAAAAAGGTTGTTAATGCCATTATTAATAACCAGCGAGACTATTTCGTATATAAAAAACTCTTTTGAGAAAATTCAATCTTATATAACACAGGAAGTTAGAAGTTTTAGTGATCTGAAATACAAAACTTACATATTTGATAAAGGACGGAATTTTTTCTATCCAGGCATATGGTTTAGTTGCTATAATAAGTCTTATCCTTCTCCTAAGAACTGTAAACAACTTTTTTTCGAAATAGTCCAAAATGGAGAAATTAAATATGGGTTTTCTGAAAAACCAGATGATTCTGGTATAAGAACTGAAGTAAAACTTGATGACTTTGATGTTAACAAGATGATTGATATTTTCAAAGAAAATATTGATAAGATTCTTAATGATATTAATGGGAAAGACAAAGACATTGATAAAAAAATTAATCAAAATGATGAAGTAAATGATAAAGGTCATGACTATATACAAAAACAAAAAAGTAATTTATGTAATTATCCTCTTAACCAAATTCTATACGGTCCCCCAGGAACAGGAAAGACATATCATTCGAAGAGATTAGCACTGGAGATAATCAGTGGAAAGAATATAGAAAAGCTAGAAAATAGGCTAGACCAATATAAGAAGTTTTTAGAACAAGAACAAATTCAGTTCATTACATTTCATCAATCTTATGGCTACGAAGAGTTTGTTGAAGGAATAAAACCTATATTAGTTGATAATAATGAGGAGTTAAGTAAAGACCTTGTATATAAGATAAAAGCTGGGATTTTTAAGCAGATGTGCGAAAAAGCTTCTAGGGAAGAATCAAAACAATTTGTATTAATTATTGATGAAATAAACAGAGGTAACATCTCAAAAATATTTGGTGAGTTGATTACTTTAATTGAGGAAGATAAGCGTATCAATGCTGCTGAAGAGATATTTACATGCTTACCTTATTCAAATGAAAATTTTGGAGTACCAGGCAATCTCTACATTATCGGAACAATGAATACTGCAGATAGGAGTATCGCTCTGATGGATAATGCTTTGAGAAGAAGGTTTAAGTTTGTTGAAATGATGGCTAAACCCCAGTTGTTGCGAGATGTCGTAGTCAGAAAAGATGATGTTGAAATCAAAATAGAGCAACTTATGAAAAAGATCAATGAACGAATAGAGTTTTTATATGATAGAGATCATACAATTGGCCACTCCTTTTTTTGGGATTTAAAAAAAGAAGATCTTGTAGATCCATATCAAGACCTATGTAATATCTTTTCAAACAAGCTTATTCCTCTTTTGCAAGAATACTTTTATGATGATTGGGAGAAAATTCAAATGGTCTTAGGGGATCATCTTAAACAGTTTGAAAATTTTGGAAAGGCAGATAAAAGTAAATGGAATGAAGAACATCTAGATAAAAAATATAGATTTGTTCCGAGTTTTACCAATCTAGAGGGTAATAAGACAATGGAAATGCAAGTACTAGGTTTTGACCATGAAGATATCGATGATACAAAAGTCTGTTATAAATTAAATAACTTAGAAGATATAAGTGCATTAGTCTTTACAAAAATCTATGATGAAGAAACTTATGATAAAATCAAAGATGAAATCAATAATCGCGAAAAAGATAAAATGAAATCTGAATCAACAGATAATGATCAGAGTCAATAGAGATAAATATAAATGAAAACACTAACATTGATTGAACATAATTTTATCTTCACAAGTACCACTAATAGTGTTTTAAAAGCTCAATCTGTTGATTCAAATATTATAGTTCCCAAAGATGTCTTTGATGAACTAAAGATGTTTATATTAAAGAACTCTCAGGATGGGAAAGAATCGATTTGTGATTTTTTAATACCAAGCTATAAGAAGGGTTTTGGTGAGGTTTTAAAAGCAAAGAACTATGTTGGTGTAATTCAAACAAAAACAGGAATAACAATCGAAATATTACCAAAAATCTATGGGATTGTAACTAATGACAATCCCATAGAAGAAATTGTAGCTACTAAGAAAATATTCTTAAAAATGTTAAAACCATTTAAAAGAAGTAACTTCAGAGTTTCTAATTTTGCTGATTTAGACTTATCTGTTATGTCCTTATTGGATATCTTCGTAAAGATGTTCTTGGAAGAACTAGATATATTGGTTAAGCAGGGATTGCGAAAATCGTATATTCCCAAAGCAGAAAATACATATACTTTGAAAGGAAAACTGGATTTTAACAAAAATATCAAGTTCAATGTCATTCATAAAGAGAGATTTTTTGTTAACTATGACGAGCATGATGTTAATCGTCCAGAAAATCTTTTAATTAAATCAACATTGTTACTTCTACTTAGGAAAACTAAAAATAACCCTACTCAACAGAAGGTAAGGAAGTTTCTTTTTATCTTTGATCAAGTAGATTCTTCAAAAAATATCGAACATGATTTTTCACGATGTAAATCTAATCGCTTAACAAAAAACTATTCAAGGTTGCTAATATGGTGTAGAATTTTTCTTTCAAATAAGACTTTTTCAAGTTATAAGGGTTCTGAGTTGGCATTTGCACTTCTTTTTCCTATGGAACGAATCTTTGAAGATTATGTTGCTCATCTCTTGAGAAAAAGTTACGCTATAACAACTCAAAAAATGATTGGTCATCTGTTGCAAAAACCTAGTAAGCAATATAAAATGAAACCTGATATCATCTTCATCGATCATGAAGTAATCGCAGATACTAAATGGAAAATTATAGATTCAAACCATAGAGTATCGCAATCTGACCTATATCAAATGTTTGCCTATGGAACTCACCCTAATCGTTTGATTAATAACACTAAAAAGATAATTCTCATTTATCCATATAATGTTGATTTTACAAAAAAAAAATGCTTTTATTTGACAGATGGGCTTCAGATTATCATATACCCTTTAGATTTAGTAAATCACAATAATATTAGCGATATACTTGTAGATGAAAGCTGAATAATTTAAGCTAAAGGTTGAACATCTCCACTTATATACTTATAATTTATAGCCTACTATTCACTCCATCAAACTTGGTAATAAATCAATAGCCTCATCTTTTTTCTGGCTCTCTCTCAAGTAGAGTGGGTCTTAGAAAAAAAGTAAAAAAAAAGTTGAGAGGATTTCAACATTTAATATCCTGAAAATCATCACACCTAAAGGAG
>JAEKNW010000105.1 GCA_016838885.1 Candidatus Cloacimonadota bacterium | reverse complement strand
GTGTAATCAATGGTTTTATGCAATGGGAGCGGCTGTAGATGCTTGTGTTCCTCTGTTATCTTATCCTGGTTATTGCGGTTGATGCTACGGACAATCCCATCAAGGAAACTCTGATATGTCTGCACCGAGTCAAAATCATTAGAATCACGCAATAACAGGGCTTGCTTAATTCGATTTTTCAGATGACCATGGGGAGATTCAATCCCTCCATTTTCATGACTTTTTCCCTTGTTGTTGCGGCTTGCTTTCAGTTTGTAATGGGAAAACAACTCGTTATAACGATTCGTAACATCTTTTTTTGCATCCTTCGTCATATTTTTAAATGCAGCTGAAAGGCTGTCGGTTCGGTGCTCCAAGGGGACCCCTCCCAAACGCCATAGGGCATCCTGAAGGCCTTCACTCAGTGCTGAAAAAGATTCTCCGCTCAGAATAACTTTAACATGGCACCAGCCACTATATGCCAGGCGGAAATGATAAAGGATATGGGACAGAGGTTGTCCCTTGATTGTAACTGTCACCTTCTTTATAGTGGTGAAATCCGTTAATCCCATACGTCCTGGAACCTGGCGCTGTAAAAACATCACCTCTTTGCCTTTACCATACTGGCTTTTCCATTTTTTTACCTTTCGCTGGAAGGTTCGTTCTTTTGAATTGTCATATTTCCCGGGATACTCTTTTTGAAGATATTCAAACAGGGTTTTAGGCTGTAAATCTGGTGCATTAGAGAGCATGGGGATTATTTCTGAATCCCAGACATCTGCAAACGGATCCTTCCGGGTACGCCAATGTCGTTTGATTTTCTGTTCGGGGACTATTTCACCTTTTTCAATCCGGCGACCTGATCGCTCACAAATGCCGGCCAGGGCTGCTGCCGTGATCTGCTGTTTACCTTGGGTTCGTAATGACATGTAAATCCTTATTTGGTTATCATTGATGGGTTTGCCCGACATTTAATTCTCCATAAAAGGTTGGTAAATGTCGGACTTTTATCACATGATCAACCGGACAAGTTAATTGTCGTCACCGGCCAAGGTAGTTGTCGCACAATA
>JAEKNW010000104.1 GCA_016838885.1 Candidatus Cloacimonadota bacterium | reverse complement strand
GGTGCCAGGCTCGTAGCCTATTCCACTGTGAACATGTTCAGAAAGCTGATTTTTTGGCAATTTCTTTTATGAAATTTCATTCAAAATCAACATATAATATCACCGACAACCACCGATAAGAAGAAGATAAAAAAGAAGAGCTTTAGCCACGGAATAACACCGATAAGAAGAAGAGAGAAGTCCACAGATTACACTGATTAACACTGATTAACACTGATTAAGAGGGAGGAAAAAGAAGAAGGAAAGATTTAACCACCTAATAAATAACACAAATAAACCCCCATCAGAATAAGAAAATGATAATGATAGACTCTTTTTTATTGACAGAAATATATATATTAATGATGTTTAAACCCAAATAATGTAATAGCGCTTTGGGAATAGCACTATGTTATCTGCTAAAGTCTACTGCACCATTCTGGTTTAAAAAGGAATTAAAATGGAAGAAATTCAAAAGCCCTTAAATATGGATGTACTGATGTCTAGTCGTATCTCTAAAGCTCAAGGATGCCTACTTGGCCAACTTGCAGGTGATGCACTGGGAAGTTTGGTTGAGTTTCAGTTCCCGAGTGAGATTAGACAATGCTATCCTAACGGTGTTAGAGAGCTGATTGATGGAGGCACATGGGATACTATTGCAGGTCAGCCAACAGATGATTCTGAGTTGGCACTACTTCTTGCAAGGATGCTGGTGAAAACAGGGAACTATAATCAAGCAGAGGCATTAAACCCAAATAATGTAGTAGAACTTTGAGAATAGCACTATATTCTTTGGCTAAAAGAATCTGCATTCTTCTCAAAAGCTCTACTGCACCATTCGGGTTAAAAAATACATACCAAGTTGAGAAAAAAACTCACTCTAGTAGTGATACTTATGAAAAGTTTCATAGTTATTTTGAAAAAAGCAACAAACAAATAAAACTGATAAAAGAAGATTTAAATAATGGCTAATGTTACAGAACAAAATGATTTTATAAAAGAAGTTAAAGGAATAATTAATTCAGCACGTAAAAGGGCTTATTCATCTGTTAATTCAGCAATGGTAGAAGCGTATT
>JAEKNW010000103.1 GCA_016838885.1 Candidatus Cloacimonadota bacterium | reverse complement strand
TCGCTAGTTACTAAAACATAGTAGCCATCAAGTGCTTCTTGATCTTTTATCTTTTGCTCATCTAAAACAAGAGCACTTGCATCTGCAATTTCACCGGTTTCTTTTACAAAAGTAAGATTCTTAATATAACCTGCAGCACCATGCGATGTAGAACGATTATAACTAGAAGGTGATTTAATGAGTTTCTTTGCTTTTTCTAGAGCTTTAGCTCTTTCGTGTCTTGCTTTTTTAGCATACTTCTCACTATAGAATACTACTTGTTTTACATCTATTGTTTTCTTTATCTTTTTACCAGAAGTTGTTGTTATCCAAATATCACTAGGGTATAGACGTTCTTTCCACTTGTAATCCTCTCCATACCATTCATAACTATTGTCATTTTTAATATAATCTTTTAATTCTTTGTTAGCACCTCTTGCAGTTTGACTAAATACAAATCCATCATTTGCTGAAAGAGTATAGTTGATGTTATCACCTGTATTCATACCTTTATCTGCAACAACGATCACCTTACCTAAATCAAATTCTTTTTTCATACGAGAAAAAGTAGGTCTATAGGTTAAACAATCATTGGTATTTCCAGCATAAAGATCATAAGTAATAGGAATACCATTGGTATCCATAAATAACCCCATTTGAACAATTGGATTAGGTCTATGTTCTTTAGAAACCCCTTTACATCTGAATTCGTCTTCTTTATCAGATTCAAAGTAGTAATTGGTCACATCATAGTAAACAAGACTAGTATCTCTACCATAGTTTTCTTTGATTCGATCATTAATCCAAAGTTGTAGTTCGTTACCTTTTTCGTTGAAAAAGCTAAGCGCACGATAGACATCATCTAAAGAGTAGTTTGATTTCTCAAAGAACATTTCTCTATTATCGTAAGCTTGTTTCTTAGAACCAGGCTCTAGAAGTCTTGAGTTTACAAGTAATTTCATAATGTGATTGGTATTTGCCTTAATCTTAGTAGATCTCTGTCTGTTGATTAAGAACTTATCTATTTCCAAAGTGTGATAAATAGAGCTAAAAGCGGCATAACCAAAGTTCTTACGGTTATT
>JAEKNW010000102.1 GCA_016838885.1 Candidatus Cloacimonadota bacterium | reverse complement strand
CGGTATTGGTTTTAAAGGGAATATAAAGGATCGGCAGTCTGCTGTGAAATTCTAATTTATCCGCCGTTTTGTTGGACAATCAAAACTGAAGTAGTGAAGGGTAATGAGTAAAGGAGTGTTCCAATTCTAACTCATCACCCATTACCGTTTACCCATCACTGTTTTACGTTCCAATTCTAACATAGTCTAATCAAAACGCAAGCTATTTATTTGTCTGTAATGGTTACAAATAGGTTCCAATTCTAACATAGTCTAATCAAAACTTAAAACAAGGAGAACGAAATGAGTGAATTTATAATTTTGTTCCAATTCTAACATAGTCTAATCAAAACTACAAAACGATTATGAGACAGAACAAACCGGCACAAGTTCCAATTCTAACATAGTCTAATCAAAACTGCTAAAGAAAAAGCAATTAAAAAAGAAATAGAAAGGTTCCAATTCTAACATAGTCTAATCAAAACAAGTTGATGAAAAGTTTGAAGAAGGTAGCGACAAGTTCCAATTCTAACATAGTCTAATCAAAACTGTATGGTAAATTCTTTATTGCTAATCTTCATAATGTTCCAATTCTAACATAGTCTAATCAAAACGATAAATTTATGCAATGTATCTATCCTTTGATTGATGCGTTCCAATTCTAACATAGTCTAATCAAAACCGACTGCGACTGCGGTTACAGCAACCGCAATAGGTTTATGTTCCAATTCTAACATAGTCTAATCAAAACAGCACGCGTTCCAAGTTGAAGGGCACAGAGGAATTTACGGGTTCCAATTCTAACATAGTCTAATCAAAACCAATGCTTAAAAGCGGGCAAATAACAAAAGCTAGTATAGTTCCAATTCTAACATAGTCTAATCAAAACTAGATAAAAAGACAAAAAGGAAAGCGTTATATAGTTCCAATTCTAACATAGTCTAATCAAAACTACCTGTTCTTAAACTATGGTTGGCACAATTAAACAATAAGTTCCAATTCTAACATAGTCTAATCAAAACAGTCCAAAACTAATCAAAATCGGGGTGTAAGTCAAGAAAACAGCTCAAAAACAAAGAATTGCCGGTCA
>JAEKNW010000101.1 GCA_016838885.1 Candidatus Cloacimonadota bacterium | reverse complement strand
AGCATTTTGTAAATCTTCTGAACCAGCTCTTCTTCGATACTGTCTATCATAATTTTTATGTAGTTGTACTTACCGTTATAGGTTAACATTAAAACTCCAGATAAATCTCTTCTTCAATATAATTGCGGTCATCCTTAAATGTAGGTATTTCTACATCTAATTCACCGTCCTTAACACATGTTCCACGCTTAAGATGAGTATCTAGTTCAAACCAGTTAATACCAAAGTCTATGAATAGTTTATATTGAAGCTTTGGACATGATATACCATGCATCTGTTTAGGAGAATACTTGCTTTGAGCAAGGAGCTGTATTGAATTGCGTTCCCAATCTTGTTGACGCCAGACAAAGTAATTACATACTTCTTCTTTTGTTAGATTGAATACTCGCGCATCAAACATAGCTTTATTTAGTTTTTTACTATAAAGATGATATTTGTCTTTTTCTTCTTGTGTTACAATATCGGATTCATCGTTATATTCCAAACTATCAACATGATATCCTAAATATTTATTGAAATACAAAGTAGCCATCGATGCAGCTACAGATGCCATCTTCTGTATGTTATTATCAAACCATGCTTCTGTTTCAAACTTATTATAATCCACAAGGAGTAGGGATATCTCATCAGATTGAGTATATGCCAGTACACAATTTTGAATATTTTTAGAAAGCTCCAAAGCAGTTTGCTGCATAGTTTTAATTAGTATGTCGTCAAATGGACGCTCCATACCTTGAGTAAAGGTGTGAAATGCTTTGCCGTCTAACTTTATTATTACAGGCATACGTCTAATAAGCTTTGTCCGAGTAGCATGCTCAAACATTTTCATTCGATCACCTAATGATGTCTTATCCATGAACACCTCTATATTTATGTATAAAACAGATATAATCTTTATATCCAAATGTTTGAGCGACACGCATCGCTATCATAAGTTTTTCAAACTTTTTCTTCTTATGCTTTTTCCTCAGCTCAAGAATTTCCTCAACTTGCTCAACACTGTGCAAGGCTGTTCCTCCAATGATATTACTATCATCGTCCATCTGTAATATGCTTACAGTCAACGTATGCTCGTTCCAGTCCATGATAAAATGGGGACTTATATGTTTATGAACTATTACATATGAACGGCCATATTGCTTATAATATACACAATCAACAGATCCTTCTACTTCAAAGCCAAGATTAACTACATCTTCATACCAAATTCCTAATTTCATTTATACTCCTAATTTTAGATCATTCTCACAAAATCATTATATAAAGCATTATATTTATACTCTGGCGCATGATGATCCACATGCATATGTCCGAAAAACCATTGATCGAATTGAATTCTCTCAACCACATTATCAAGAAACTCAGCAGTTTGACACTTTAGATAATTGTCAAACGCTGATATCTGTGATATAAAAGCTTTCGGTGCTGTATGTGTGATCACATAATCCACCATATTATTGTGTTTTTTAAGGTTGCAAAGTGCAAAATCGACTTCACTATATGATGGCTCTTCTTCTTTCCACCATGTAATGCCCTCGATACGATAAGCCTTATCATGCGAGGCTGCACCGCCAAAACAGAAAATCTTCTTCCCTTGATATGTGTATATCTGACCACGTTTCAAATGATAAATATTATCAGAGACTTGACCAGCCCTTCCTTCAAGGAAGTCTTCTTCGTCTATTGCATTAAGACGCTCAAAGTTTTCATGATTACCATCTATAAAACAAACAGTAAAGGGACGGTCATTTAACCAGTCTATCCAATACTTTTCTTCCTTTGTCTGACTAGGACGCCACAGCACCCCAAAGTCTCCAGTGATACAGACAATATCATTCTTAGTTAAGTCTTTTCCTTCCGGATAACGCTTGCTGGACAATAAGTGCATAGAATGTTCACCGTGTTTGTCTCCAGTATTTACCCACATTTATCACTCCTCTAATGTTTCAAACAATTTATTCCATGCCGATTCAAGTTTATAAAGAGGATGATTTATATAGTATATTTCATTGCAGAAATATTCATGCTCTTCTTTATACATATCAAACAGCTTACTATTGAGTAGGCATCGTATCTTGTATTGTGTTCTCAAAATCATTTTTAATATTAACATCGATCTCCATAGATTACTATCATCATATAAATCTTCAGCTCTATCGGCTCTAATTTTCGAATTGTTTCTCTTCAATGACTCAAGGAATACTCCTTGATTAGTTGTTTCGTCTGATATTAAGTCTCCTTATTAGTTGCTATATTAACAGCTTCTATAGTTCTGTTGTAAACTGTAGTCGTTATAGTATATAACCATTAAGTTATTTATCTGAGCTTGGGTTAAGAACGCTACGTTCTCCATCCATGTCTCATATTCATTACATATATAGTTCATAAACTTTTGTGCATTATATTCTGATATGCCCGGTATTACAGCAAGAACTCTGTTTATATTAAATTTTCTTTCTATTTTTTCTGCATTTATTGTTTCAAGTTGGGTTGAGTTTTCAATCCAGAAACTTGTATCATCCAACAAATATTTAAGATCGATTCCAATCATGAATTTATCAGAACCAATATTTTTATTAGTTGTCATATTACCTCTTACGAATAGAATAGTATAGGTACATTTTTTTAATTGCTTCATCCATGTTATCAGTATCAGTATCTTTGATTAGCTTTACAAAGACATCATCAGTATTTATATAGCGCATAAAATCACCCAATTCCTTACCTTGAAGAGGTGGAATAAGCTTCATGACTCTATTTCCATTAAATTTTTCACGATATGCTTTAATTTCTGCCGCTTTAGCATTAGCGATATCAATTTCAACCATGAACTCTTTGCCAAAATAAACTGATGCTCTTTGCATATAGGCTTCAGGAGTATCATAGTCGTATGTTTTGTCTGGAAAGTGTTCTTCTAAATACTGAATAAATAATTGATATGACCTTCTTTTACGATTGCGTATACGGTTAATATGATTTAAATTTTCATACGAGAATATATCAGATGAAAAGTACTTACTATTAACAACATACGAGAATACATCTTCCAATTCTTTGAAGCCATCAACATATGCATAGTAATCAAATCCAAGGAACCTAAATATCTTACTTGGAGTACGCGACACAAGAATATCTTTCATTACATACTTATTGTCAATGCTGGGTACATAAAACAAACCTTTATGACCATACTTAAAACCAAGCTTACGAGCTATTCTGCCCATAAAATTGCCTAAATCATTAAATGAAAAGTAATGCATAGCCATTTCAAGCTCTTCAGGCTTAACTTTAATCACATCTATTTGAAAGTCATCATAATCGAATGAAGTAACCTCACCATTTCTATGAATAGCATTAGGATTAAATTCATCATTAATCAACTTCAACATATCCAGATTCTCGATTCGCGAATCGCAAACCAGAATATCCAGATCGCCGAAATCCTCCTTGTTTGCATATGCAATTACAGGCTCTGCTTTCTTAAAATGTTTTAATAATCTAGCTTTAATTTCTTCTGCTACAATAAAATATTCTTCTTTATTTAATCTCTTAGTTTCTATACCATATTTTTTAAGTGCGTTACCACCCATATTATCTCCAAAATATTTAAACACTTCTAGCTTCTCACTCCATACCAGATGCAGCTACATATACTAAGCTGGGAATCGCTCCACAGTGTGGACTGCTAGTTGACATCGTTTTTAATAAAGGGTGCCTATTCGCCCTTGAGTTGCAGGATCTTCTAGAAAAATCTTTTCGAAGTGTTAAAAATGTTATTTAGATATTGCTACTCTATAATTAGAGTAGTCCGATTTATATTGCTTCTTATCTCCCCAGTATTTTAGTACTGCCGTTAAACCAGAGAACAAAAAACCACCAAACGTTAAAACGAGGAATACAAAATTACTTGTGATAAGAAAGAATGACGCTAATAAAAGACATGCATCGAAGATGCGCTTGTATCGCATAAAGATCGTTTTGAATCGAGGAAATTGATATAAAACAAATATAGCACCAATACATGTAGAATAACCGGCAATAAGTGCACCTCTTGTGAGGGCATCAGCAAATGTAAAACCAATCAAGGAAACAACAATAATAGCACCAATAATAAATGAATCAACCGCATTCCATACAGGTTTAATCGGTGGTTTAGGTACAGAACTTTTCTTACTCTTAAGCCAACTCATGAATTACCTCTAGTATTTATTGAGACCGACAGTTTACATGAACCGTCCATGTTCTTAGCACAGTCATCAAAGATTAAAGATTCCAGTTTATTCATAATACGAGCACGCTCCTCCTTGGATACATCGCCATATCCTTCAGGCTTATTAATTTCATCATTATACTGCTCAACGTAAGTCATAAGACCTCCTATGTTGTAGCTAATTCGGTTTTCTCTTTAGTAGAAAATATCTTTTTATAGAAAGGTGTTTTTAGATCTGTATTTTCAGCTTCCAGTTCATTAAGTCTGGACTGAAGTACTTTGTATTGATCTTCAGTAATTTCAAGATCTTGTACTTCTACTGTTGGAGTTTCAGTCTTTTCTTCATTCTTCTTAAAGACTATAAGTCTAAGATTACTAGCCTTGCTTTTTACAGCTCTACCAATATCATTCGGTGAAGTTTCACCAAATGTTGTTGCTTTAGATACAATAGTATTTTTGGCTGAGTATAAATTATCACCAACAGATTCTCCTATCAGTGATAAACCTTGACGGAATTTACCGACAGGCTTTTGTTTTTTAATTTCTCTTTTTGCTTCAAGTGTTAATGCTTTTTCTGCAATCTTTTTAAGTATTGACATAATAGTCTCCTTTAATTTTTATGAAACAAGCTTCGTTGATTCAGAAACTTCTTCTGTTTTTAATTCATACATTATAATAGCTTCGCCAAACTCTCCCTTCTCATAATACAGATAGGAATCGTCATAGCTACTTGTAACTAGATATCCTATATTGTTACGATCAAACATCCTGTTTCTAACCATATAGAATGAAACAACATACTCCCCAACGGGAGTATTCATGTGGTTAATGTGCATATCTTCAAGATCAAGAGCATCTGCAATAGCTTTTGGAAATACTACCATGTCAACCTCCGTTTATGCAGTTAATGCTAACATTCTTGTTTTCTTTAATTCTGCTAATTTCTTTTCATTCGCTTCTCTTCTATGTCTAAGTAATAGTCTTAAAGAGGGGAGTCTCATTTTTATATTAGCCCTACGAGTAATAGAGTTTTGTTTGTTATAATTATCCAGATTAGATACACTGTCAGCTTTAATACGTGCCACCTTATCAACATAAGCTTCACGAGCTGTATAGAATACTGTATTGATAGCATTCTTTTCTTTTTTGGTTGCATTATTAGGATGCTCATGTAAGAATTTAACTCTATCATGAGGTATACCGGCATTATAAGCAACACCAGCTATTGAATAGCTAAGAGTGCTAAGTAATGTATTTAATTGCGGCTGCAATGTATCATGTTCAGGAATTGTTTTAAATTTTCTCATAAATTTTCCTTTAGTTTACTAATAGATTAGATGTTTTTGAAATAATACTTGATTTGGTTAAATCTGTTACAATATCTACGAGAGATTTCATATAAGATGTTTGCATCTGGGATATCTCTAATGTTAGATTAAAATAGAGATCTACAAAATCATTCAACGATAACTCTTTGAATAAATCCAAGTTATTATATATCTCTTTTGAAAGGGCAATGGCTGGTGCATCCATTGATTTGTTTATTTCAACATATATCTCTTTTAAGATGTTTTCGGACCCATGAGGATTTTTAATTAGCTCATCCTTCTTTGATGTACATAATATTTTAAATTCTTCTGATTCCAAATAGTCAACACTACTGTTAACATTTTCTATAACTGCATTAATTATCTTTATTTTGATTGCTTTAATATCCAATCTACTCTCCTATTTAAAATGAAGGAGAGCCACTTTTCAACTAGTTAAACGTAGCTCTCCATATAATATTAACAAAGCCCAAAGTGCCAGCCTACAGCTCTCTACAGCAGCCAGACGTGTTCACTTTTTAACGAAGTGTCAATAGTTTTCTCAGGTAGAGATTCACAGACTTGTGTTATTTTATTAAAATTAAAAACCCCGACTAGTGCCGGGGCATATATAATATAAGCAGTCTTTCTCGATGTTTCTTTAGATACAGCTAAGGGCGGAAACTTTTAAATTTTGGGAGTCGTCCCATTCCTCGTTGTTATTACCATAACGCAGCTCTTTATAAATAAAGTCACTACTTGCACTATCAGTGCTACTGGCGCCCCTACTACTGTAAATGTTGTTATCATCTAACCTCTTACCCAGCTTTTTGCACTGGGAAGCTCTGCTATAATGTATTTTTATTTCTTTGATCAACAGGAAGCTCGTCAGGTTTGCCAGCATACCTATAGCTCTTTTCTTTTTGACCAGTAGTTAATTCCGATACTGGAATATATACAGAATCTGCAAACGTATCTCTACTTGCAGTTCCAAGTATTTGGCATTCACCATGTAAAGGAGAATTCCAAACACTTCTTACAGTCTTTGCAATACCCATATTGCTCCTTATTCAACTTTATATGTAGTTTCTACTGTTGTTAAATTACAGATATATCAGAGATGGCTTTTAGTTTTGATCCTTTAGCAGTAACAACAGGATCTACACCTTCTTTTAGTGTACCTCTCTTTTTAGTAATGATCTATATTTTAAATATTTAAACATCTTCCATCTTTTCCTCAACTCTTCAACAATAAAGGGTGTAGCTACACGTACATATATAGATGTAGGCCTTTCCTTAAGACCATCGTTTAAGATTTCGTAAACATTACCAGGTATAATAAAGTTATACTCTTCATTTCCAAATACAATGCAAATGTCATCATTATGCATATATAGATCGCATATATTATTTGGAGATGTATCATATTCCTCCGGCATAGAGTATGAGGCTATATGCCCGGTTAAACCGTGCGATTCGTAAAGTGGACCAGTAAGTAACATTACACAGCCTCCGCTATCATGCTATAAATCTCGTCGGGATCATTAATCCCGTGTTCTATCTGTAATTCTTCACATTTACGCTTAATATCACCAAGCTTTTTACCAGGCTGATATCCTCTTTCAATAAGATATCCTCCGGAAACGGCAGGTTTAAAATCTACCACTTCAGGCAATGGAACAAATACATACGTCTTGAACTCTTTTCTACCATTTGTATCCGCTCTACACACCTTTTCTAATAGGTCAAGGTATTCGCCCGCCCTATGCTGAAACTTACGCACAGTAGCTTCTCTGTTGCTCTCAGCAACACTATATGCTTGTGTGTGCAATTCACATACTAACTGAGCCTTCTTCAACATTTCATTTGAAAGTTTAAGTTCTTCAAACAGATCAGGCATAAGATCAGATCCTACAATTTCATGTTTATGAAATGAACTGTAAGTTTTACCCCTATAATCTCCGCTAGTTATTAAATCTACATCTACAGCAGTTGACGGTTTGCCATAATCATGTAAAAATGCGTAGAAACGTGCATCTCTATGACATGCAGTAACAGTTTGAGTAATATGTTTCTTTAAGGTAACCTCCGGATGATAAATAGGATTTTGATATACCGTCGCAGCATGTTTATATTGTGGAAAATAATATCCCATGAGATCAGTATTCCACATAAATTCAAGGAATAAGTCTGGTCTAGGCTTTTTGAGAGCTTTGAAGAACTCTGCCATAAATCTTTCGACAGGCTCGTTAATAATCATAACAGCAGCCTCTTTTGAAAGATCGTATGTCCGTTCTTCTATTGTCCAGATACCGTCACAATTTTGACGGTGTAATCTTACTATTCTGATCCAATCTTCTTTGAATCTATACAATGGGTTACCAACCGCGCGCAATACACGATCCTCTAAATCCTTAATACCATCAACAAAATCATATACAATACCATTCTTATCAACACATAAAGCATTGACTGTAAAATCACAGGTTAAACAATGATCTTCAATAGATGTACCAATAATAGTTCGATCCCCATTACCTCTAAATACAGAAACTTCAAAAACGTTACCGTTTATATTAACAGCTATTGTCTGCATCTTTCCTTGACGGGCTTCACCGCCAATTATGTTACCATCAGGAAATATCTCTTTAAGATCGCATGGTTCACAGAATATATCTATATCGTTCCATGCTCTATTAAGTAATTTATCCCTAACATATCCACCTACGATGTAACTTTTAACACCACAAATGGACAATAAGTCCATAATATACTTAGCGTCAGAATGTATATCTATAATCTTTTCCATAACTATACTCCTATATATAGAAAAGCAGACCCTTATAGATCTGCTTTTTGATGAAAACAATATTTTTACATAACTATTTAGTTTCTGACACATCAATAACAGCCAGCAGTTCATCCAACACATTGGAAGTTTTACTGATCTCTGCATTAGGCATGTCTTCAGAAAATAGTACTTTATATAAAGCTTTAATATTACCTTGCATTTCTCTTGCTTTCTCAATTCTATATTCACTTTTGATGATAGCTTCAATGCTGAACTTATCATCATCAATTATATTCTTATATATATCGACAAGCTTTGCATTATCTGCAATGATTTCATCTTGCAGATTGTCAAATGAAATACCAAACTCTCTTCTGCGTTTGTTTTCTTTTGTAACTAAGTTATACTTTTGAACATCAGTTTTAGTAAGTGTAGATAATTTTTTAAATGACATACTACTTCTCCGTTTTAGCTATAAGTTTCAATTTGATTAATTTTTAGTCCATAATACTCATCGTCAAGCATTGATAACATACTGCTATCATTTGAGACGGTCTGTGGTGTAGTATTTGCTACTTTATTGGTTGTCGCTTCTACTTCTGCAACATATCTAGTAATATCCCAGTATTCACTGTCAATAGAACAACCGTAACAGTCGTATATAGTGCTATCACAATCTATAAAATCAACAATGAGTTCGTCACCTACTACGGCATTCTCAATGCAAACCAATGTATCCCCTAAGTCAATATAACTTCCGTCACTAGACATAGGAGTTCTTATAATCTCAGCATCATCGCATTCATGCGTAGATGCTAAGTATATCACCCAATTAAGCTCATAGGATCTTACTTCATCTTCCGTAAGAAAGGAGCCTAATCTGTG
This sequence comes from Candidatus Cloacimonadota bacterium, assembly GCA_016838885.1. Lineage (GTDB taxonomy): Bacteria > Cloacimonadota > Cloacimonadia > Cloacimonadales > JAFGVF01 > JAEKNW01. Next base: position 5,642 of record JAEKNW010000101.1, on the reverse strand, counting down.
ATCATTTTCATCACACCATACAATATCGTTACGCCAATCATCACCATGTTCATGTTCAAGTGCTCTTTCAGATTTGAACATGTACTTAGTTCTCATCTTAACCTCCTTAGATGGATCACTTCTTGTTTTATATATAGTAAAATTGCCATGTTTGTCTTTGCATTTCTTCCATAATGCCATAAGCTACTCCTTTTGTTTAATAGATAAGCCAAGCCAGCTATCCTCACCAAGGAGAGATACAACAGTTTCTTTTCGTGGCTTGGGTATGGCGGGTCCATTTAGTACAATTTCATAATATTCATCATAACTTCTATATTTTTTTCCAATTATTTCTCCTAACTTATTAAATAAATCAACGCTACAACCACACTCACAGTATATATAAGTCCGAACCTTTCCTTTAGAATTCTATAAAACATTACTATTCTCCTACATTTAAGAATACAGCATTATCTGGAAGTAAATCCCTCCAATGATCGAGCGTTATATTGCCACCGCACCACATATTACGTGTCACGATTTCGCGCCCATCATTCATTTTAATCTTAAATTCAGCTCCGCCGAATCCTTTAAATCCACCATCAACATCAGGACATACAGTATATACAGTACCGTCCACTATAATTATTTTCTTCTTACCATCAGAATTTAACTTATCAACCTTCTCACTAAAGTGATTACATATAATACATAACCCCTTCTCCTTGAGCGTAACAAGGATCTGTTCATTGCAAGTTTCGTTGACAATAGTGCCACCGCATACTTTGCAATCAAAGTAGGACAAGTCTTCGGTTCCTTCGACACATCCAACAGAGATGTAATCATTTTCATCGAACAGATCTTCTCTAAATGATTCAAGATATTCTCTATCATCACTCTCTTCTATAGATCCAGGCAACATATTGTTATTCTCATCCCGAAGAGTATATTCCAGGATATACTTCTTCTTAAACTTTTTCATTTGTACCATTTTCTCTTTATCAGTCATATCACACCTACCCAATAGATGTGATATTAACAGGATTACCTTCCACTAATATAGTGTAAGTGTTTTCCCATTGTTTGCCTACTTTTTCACTAACAGTACGGTAATTCTTAAGAGACTTAGTTAGTCTTGCAAAACATTTCTTAGTAATGTTTATGCATCCATCTTTCCATGAAATGGAACAGCCTACATTTGGATCAGCATTCTTTTCTACGTCACCATTAGTAATAAACATGTTATTAATTATTTGATCTTTCATGACAGCTCCTTTTAATTTTATAAACAAGATCTTATTATATCCTAATAATTCTCTAAGTCTGCTTCAGCACCACATTCAAGACATTTAGTTAAAGTACACCCACGCCGCGGGCATACCCTTCCTTGACTTTAATTCATCTAAGTCCAATACACCTTAGTTATATTATCTAACTACTTTTAATAACTCTAGTTTATAACAAGCATAATGCTCGTCTAACATTTTAGTAGCTTCACTGATATCTCTATCAGCACTTATAAACAATACTAAAGGTTTGGATGCACTGCATACATCTAACATATCAACGGTCTCTTTGAGACCAGTATTACATATCATTCTTAAAGCTTTTATTGCCATAAACCTTAGATATTAAATTATCAGATAGCCTAACACTACCCGCTTTACATGCATCTAATGCTAATGATATTAGTCTTAGTTTAATATTTGTTAATTGTTCTATTTTATTCATCGATATACTCCTTGATTGTACGCTATTTAATATTATCTTCCTTACTAATTAGGATACTTTTGGTAACTTGTTGTTATTAAATGATTTACGTGTACTATGTAACTAGTACACTAGGGTTGACTTGAAAATAGTACCTGCCCTATATTTTCACAGAAGATATCATGCAGATCATTTTTCTCCCACTTTGGTATGAAAACGCTCCAATACAGTCAATTTATCCCCACTTTGAGGCTAAAACGACCTACAATTGATAATAAATCCCCACTTAGAGGCTAATCTACATACTAACATGTCTATTATATAATACATATAACAGTGGAGTTTATCTATCCACATGTAGCAAATCTATCCTCCGGGGTACTTTTGGACCCTATAGGGAGCAACTCTAATAATGCCTTTTTAGGCTCTATTGTTGCTTTTCCCTTTTTTGGGATACTTTTGGACCCTATAGGAACACCTTGATCTAGCAGTATTCACCTCTATATCGTGGCTTGCTTTCCTTTTTGGGCCCTTTTTGGTCCTTATTTGGGATACCTTTGGAATAATTGATATCTATCCTCCGGGCTAATAGTTCGTTTTTAGCCCGTTTAATGCGCTTTATACCCTATAGGTATAAAACTTCTTACCAACAAGAGGTCGTGAAGAACCTCCTTTGGAACATTTCTCTGCATTGTTTACCGATCAAATCGGCAGATCTGAAGTCCTTTTGGGCTTCTTCTACTCCATTGGGAATTCTTTCCCCTTGTTTCTTTTTACGATCTAGATCTATCCTTTGGTGATTAGATATAGATTCTCTTAATCTTTTAACTTTGCTCATGCTGGAATCTCCGTTGTTACTGATTTGTAAGGGCTTTTATCTCAAGGAGAGATGTCCGCCCTTTTGGTTTGTTAGTTTGTTAGTTTGTTAGTTTGTTAGTGGAGGACTTATATTAACTTGTATATTATCCTCCGGTGGTTGTTACTGCCAGTTCGTGTGTCTGAGATAACGTGTGTCCTCTCAGACCGAAGTTGTGTAATTTCTCTTCGGTTAAACCGAAGGTAATATGACGGTTGTTGTGAACCGCTACTCTTATACCACCGCACCGCTGGGCGTGTAAGCGGTGTTGGTTTGGGTATTTAAGATCCCGTATTGTGACGTTGGCTATGTATCGCCCGTCCTTCAGTGTATTAATAGATCTTATTTTCCCGATTACTCCCTTTTCTGCGCCTCTATATTTTATAAAGACCAGTCCGGGATGTAGTTTTGTTTTCATTACTTCTGCTTACCTCACTGTGATTAGTTTAATAAAAACCCTCTACAAGGAGTAAGGTCACATCTTGAGTAACCCTTTCCTTGCTTTACGAACATTTCTTTTATCTTACCATAGCTCCACTGAAATGAAGCTACGGCATGTTTCAAACTTCTATAGTTACGGTAATGGAGATTACCACTACTGTCTATAATCTTATATAATTCCATTAACTCTTTTCATCCGCAAGATCTTTTAGGTTAGATGAGTGTTGGTCAGATTCGTATTTGTTCATACGTTCATTTACATGCATTACACTTGCTTCTAAACTGGATAAGTGTGCTACTAATGTTGGATTAGGTTGGTTTAAGATATCACCAGCTTCTTTGATTGCTTTAGCCATTTCCGGTGCCGCACATACAAATTCTTTAACTAGAGACATTCTTTCTTTTGCTGATTCAATTATAGATTTAGTCTCCCCTTCGGTCTGTTCGCCGCCAAACGTTACATTGAGTCCTTTTAATTCATACTTTTCTTTTGATGGGTTAAATTCTACTGATCCGATTTCAAATACTATTTCGCTTTTCATAATACTACTCCTTGATTATATTAATTAAATAAGAATTGTTTTGGTCACGGTAAGACAGTACAGTCTATCTCTTTACCTAAGTAACATTACTGTTATTCAATAGTCTGGTATTAGTTACTGACCGCTAAGATTGGAATTGTTTTGGGGGATTCACCGACCATTTCCGCGGTAGTCAGTGAACATAATAACACTCAACTCTAAGAGTACCATCTTGTGTTAATACTTATATAGAGACTCGAACTCTATAAACCCACACTCTGCATCTCTCAACTGGGCTTGTGACCAGATATTGCTGCATTAAGGCAAGGAGTAGGAACCACCCTACCCCTCTAGGAGTTTTTAACATGAATCTAAAATCTTAACTTGCTACTACTCTCCTTTTAATAGGAGATTGAAACTTTATTGGGGAATCCCCCATAGCGGCCGAGCCGGCTTTAGCCCCGGCAACAAATGCATTTTTAAATGTTTTTCCAGTTTCAATTACATCTGCCATAATTCCAGATGATTTAGTTTCTTCTTTTATAACTTTCGATATTCTGCTAAATAATTTCATAACTGTCTCCAATTTTTGTGTAATTTATTTAAGTTAATTGATAAGTATGGAACGAGTGCCAATGATATCAGCACCCAGTATTCTGTTGAGAAGGGAGCGTCCCATACGAATACGAAGAGGTCTTCCACAACTAATAAATATGCTATGCCTATACCTACTATCCATGCAGGAAGTATTACTTCAAGTACTTCTAGTTTATCTTTTAATTTCATACTATTCTCCATTTGATTTATGTTTTTTCTTTCGATTGTACACCTTTTTTGATACTTCTACCTTTGGAGGGCGCGTGCTCATCCCTCCACGTACTTTGGGTTTCTTAGGCAACTTTTTTACCGCCACTTTTCCTCCCGTAATCTGATGGAATTTCACCCCATTCGGATGTGTTCCATTTCTTTATTTCAATGCCGTATTTTTCGCATCTGTCAGCAATCAGGTTAGCTCGTGCTATCAGCATATCACGATCCATCTTAACGTTTTTACCAGGCATTCTGTTTCTAACCCATGCCATAGCAGTTTGTGAATCAGTGTAAACTACCTTGATTCCGTTTTTCAAGGCGTATCTGACTGCTAGTGAAATACCTAACAGTTCAAAAAAGTTATTGCTATGAAGCTCTGTAGCTGGAGTATTATGGAAGTCTAATTGATTTCCTTTAAGATCTGTTACTCTAGCTCCACCTATTCCAGGATTTCCACTAGTCCATGCATCTGATGTTATTCCAAATTCCGGTTTCATTTGATACTCCTATATTTTAATTTGTTCTGAATTCATTCGTTAATTTCAGCGAAGCTGGCTATAAAGCGAAGCTTTAGAGCGCCAAGACCGAAGGTTGCGGCGGGAGCTAAGCGACCAGAGGCCAAGCTTCTCATTTCACTGCTCATATTCGGCAATTCTGCCTTTTTAAGCTTCACCATTCTGGCGAAGCCTTTTTGCGAGCGAAGCGCGGAGGCCGAAGGCCGGAGGCCTCTGCGACGCGACTAGGAGGCTTTAGCCGACGCACTTGTACTACGTACAAGAACACACAGCTTCATCGTGGGTTGTCGCGGAGCATATAGCTCTCCCTCTCCCCCAATCGTGTGTGATTAGGGTCATCCAATATGTATGTGTGTCATCATACTCCATTGCAACAGCAGCAAGGAGTAAGGCTGTTATGACATTAATGTGTGTCGATATTTATGCTACTGGTTACAGTTCTATATCTTTAGACTCGTCTCGATTAAACCATTCAACGGCTTCATTAACACTCCACCATGCGATATGTGGATTGTTCCAATACTTCTTCCCCTCCTCATTGAGGTTGTACCCGTCCATGTGACAATTATATTTTAACATATCACTAACTTTTTTCCTTGTAAATAGATGCGTTTTTCGGGCGCACATCATAGTTTTTAAGAAGTTATGATACTCTGTACCAAATAGACTCTCATCTCTAACATCCTTCCATATCTTAACATATTCTTTGTCCATCATTGTTAGTTCAAAAGGGTGTTTCATTATACGTTGTAAAAGAATTGCTTGGTCATGAAGATTTATCAACGACACAAATTTATTCACATCTTCAAA
>JAEKNW010000100.1 GCA_016838885.1 Candidatus Cloacimonadota bacterium | reverse complement strand
TCATTTGCTCAAGCAAATGTTTCCAAGAGGGGTGGCATCGAAGATGACGGGGTGTTTAAGTCTTGCTTCGCAAGAATGAAAAGTGAAAAGTGAAAAATGAAAAATACGGGATAATAGAAATATTGGTATTTATATTGTAAACAGTGATATAAGAAAAATTGCCAAAATTTAAGCTTGCTCTTTATCTGAAAGCAAACTAAATTCTATATGTTTCTATGTGCCTTAAATAGGCATTACAAAAGGGTTTGCTTAGTCATTCCTTTAAGTATCTCGATGAATCATTGGAAGTTCATCGAGATACACAAAGGAATGACTAAGGTTTCCCTAAGATGAGACTAAGGACTATGATATTATTATTGTAAATCATATTTTCCAAAAAAACCTTGGGGATTTGAAGAATCTCCAAGCTTTACAGCTTGGTGCGACCAGGGGTGGTCGTGGTCCGACAGAAGAGGCCTGCATCTCATTGTCATTCCTTTGGGGATTTGAAGAATCTCCAAGCTTTACAGCTTGGTGCGACCAGGGGTGGTCGCGGTCCGACAGAAGCGGCTTGCATCGCTTATCCACAAAGGTGGCACTCCTTTGGAGCTAGGGAAGATAGGGAGCCAAACAACTTCACACACACAAATCAACAAATCAACGATTCAACACACTTCATTGCTCAATCTTCTTATCAATTAAACAATTAAACAAATGAACGATTCAACACACTTCATTGCTCAATCTTCTTATCAATTAAACAATTAAGCAATTAAACAATTAAGCAATTAAACAAATCAACGATTCAACAAAAACCACATCTATCTCCCTATCTTCACCATCATTAACCAACACATTTTTGAAATAATTATTGACATTAAAGCTAGGAGTAAATATTGAGCATAACTTTTTATTATTAATAAGGAGAAATGTATGCATGCAATGCACTTATCGAGTCTGATAGATTCCAATTTAGTATTTTTGCAGAGTGAGCAAAGAGATTTAGCAAAGATATATGAATATATGTCTCAGAAGATAGCAGAACGTTATCCTTTAACTGAATCTCAAGAAGTAATCATGGACAGATTACTTAGCCGAAAGTTGGATGAGGGAATATTGTTTCCGACCGGAGTAGCCATACCTCATCTTCATTTAGAGAATTTTAATGATACCGTAATCTCTATTTTAATCCCCAAAGAGCCGATAGAAACAGATCATGGGGTCATTAAAATCTTCTTTATGGTGATTAATGGGACAAAAGATAATTCTCTCTATTTAAAGATATTACAATCAACTATTAAGCTTTCCAAGGATGCCTCTTTCTTCAAGCAACTTTTAGGTCAGAAAAGCGTATCTGATTTCATTGAATTTTTGAGTAAGGGTGATTTCTCTGTCAAAGAAACTATTACAGTTACTGATTTAATGGAAAGAAAAATCATCACAGTGAAGGCGAAAGATACTGTTAAAGATTTAAGTAACCTATTCTACCAGTATGACATTAACTATATTCCGGTACTAAACGAATCAGGAACATTTATAGGAGAAATCACTCTTCGTAACTATCTAATGTTAGGTTTTCCTGAATATACCAAGTTCTTACCTAATCTTAACTTCTTAAAAGCTTTTGAACCATTTGAAAAGTTAATTAAGATGGAAGACCAATTAGTGGAGAATATCATGCACCCTGTAAAAGTATTTTTAACCCCGGATACTTCTATCTTTGAAGCAATCTTTTTGATGAATAAACATGATAGAAGAGATTTCCCCATTGTCTCAGATGGTAAGATTCTCGGGATTATTAGTCTAAAGAATATCTTCAGAAAAGTTATCAAAGGCTAAAGGGTTAATAATTATGGATACTCAGATGATTATAGCCATCGCTATTTTCTTGGGCTGCTATTTCTTCATTGCTACCGAGAAAATCAATAAGATAGTAATTGCTCTTGCCGGAGCAGTAATTTATATCGCTTTTGGTTTTATCTCACAAGAAAAAGCCTTTGCTCACTACATTGATTGGAATGTTATCTTCCTCTTAATCGGGATGATGATTATGGTAGGGATTATTAAGAGTACAGGACTCTTCGAATATATTGCTATCTTCTTAGCTAAGAAAGCCAAAGGAGATCCTAAGAAGATTCTCCTAATGTTATTCTTTATTACAGGACTCTTTTCAGCCCTGCTTGATAATGTAACAACAGTAGTTATCATTACTCCTATTTCCATATTAATAGCTGTTGAAATGGGTATTTCGCCACTTCCCTTTGTGATTACTCAAGCCCTTGCTTCTAATATCGGTGGGACTGCTACCCTAATCGGGGACCCTCCAAATGTTATGATTGGTAGTGCAGCAGGAATTAGCTTTATGGGATTTATCGAAAACCTGGCCCTCTTTGTGGTATTCAATATGCTCATTATTGCAGTCGTTATCTTCCTCTTTTTCAGAAAGAAATTAATAGTCTCCAATGAAAGAAGAGCCAGAATCATGGAGTTTCAAGAGAAACACCTGATCACCGATAAAAGTTTACTTGGCTATTCACTTGTAGTTTTTCTTATCTTTATTATTCTGCTTTTCTTCCAGGAAGCACTCAATTTACATGCCGCTACCATAGCCCTCTTTGCTGCTACTGCTCTTATGATTAGAGCTAGGAAAGTTAATATTGATCACTTCCTTAATAACGAAATAGAGTGGGGGACTATTCTCTTTTTCATCGGATTATTCATCATGGTTGGTGCTTTGGAAGAGGTAAGAGTCATAGAATTAATGTCTGATAAAATCATGCAAATCACTAGAGGAAACCTTAAAGCAACAGCAGTAAGTATGGTATGGACTGCCGGTATAGCTTCAGCTTTCATTGATAATATACCCTTTGTTGCTACAATGATTCCCATGATTAAAGATATTGCTCAAACAGCAGGAACAGATAATGTAATGCCTCTTTGGTGGGCTCTTTCCCTGGGTGCTTGCTTCGGTGGTAATGGTACCCTAATCGGTGCTTCAGCTAATGTTATCTCGGCAGGTATCTGTAAAAAAAGTAACTATCCTATTTCATTCATGACTTTTACTAAATATGGAGCTCTTGTTACTCTTATAAACTTAATATTCTCTACCTTCTTTATTTTGTGGAAGTATTTTTAACCCATCATTCGGGTTAAAAACTTGATAATATTGCACATTTTCAGGTTTTCTTGACATTTCATAATAATTGTTTATTGGTAACAAAGCCTCTTCACTGGGATTGCGGATGTCCACATCCGCTTCCAAGCGATAGCTTGGATATTCGTAAAATCCCTTCGGGATTTAAGAGGCCTTATTAAAATATTAATCATATTGTCCTGCATGCAAGCAATATGTCAATTCCAAAAGTATAGGGTAATAAATAAAAAAGTGTGCACTAATTGAGTTTTTGGGAAATCAAAGTATTAAATATCAATTAGTTAATTTGAACAGCCTCGCAAGAAGTCCCCAACATGTTAATTTATTTTCTTGACACAGTTAATGTTAATTTTCTACATTGCATTTGATTACATAAAAAGGAGTCAATTATGTTTTACCATAGAAGAGGTGGTAGTGAAGGAACAAATATTTTCTTAAACTCTATTAGTAAGTTCGGAGTTATAGTCTTCTTCATCACTGTTATTGTTTCTCTCTGGCTTTTATTAAATCATTCTTTTTTCTTACGTCACTACGCTATTTATACATCCTTGGCAATTGCTTTTGTGGTAACTTTCATCTTTGAATTAATCTATAACTTGATTAGAAACAAGCCTAATAATTAAATTTTATCTTCATATTTCTCTTCTTGTTACCTTCTATCTAAATGAGTCATTGGGCTTTCATTGCGATATCATTTGAGAGGAGGTGAACAATAAAATAAAAAATGTTAGTGTGCAAGCTCATAAGAGTGGGTTTTCTGATAAAAAAATAAAAAAAATAAAAAAATAATTTGACATGAAAGCATAATTAAGTATTATAGTACCAGAATGAGAACAAAAGATTTTAAAATAAAATAAAAGAGGAAAAGATGAGTAAATTATTGAATTTATCTGAAGCAACATATTTAGCTTTGCATGGTTTAGTGCATCTAGCATCAAAGACCCCTGATCGAGTAAGTGTGAGGGAGATTGCTCAGGTATTACAGGCATCCGAAGCTCATCTATCTAAGATATTCCAGAAGTTAACTCGGGCAGGGATAGTTAATTCTGTTAGAGGACCTCAAGGGGGATTTGAGTTAAGTCGTTCTCCTAAACATGTCTCTTTCTTAGAAATAATTGAACTTTTTGAGGGAGAGATAGAGGTTACTGGGTGTCCATTTGGGAAAAAACATTGTGTATTCAGAACTTGCATTATCGATGCTGAAGTTGCTATTGCAACAAAGACAATCTATGATAGATTCAAGAATATGGTTTTAGCAGATTTTATGTAAGATATTTTTTTATTACTAAACAGGTATTGTGGTACCAAAATATATGTAAAGAGGAAAAGATTATGAAGATAACAAATTTTAGAAAAGAAGAAGAGTATAAAACAGCTCATGGAGTTGATGTGAAGCAAGTATATAATAGTGAGTTTGCTCAAATTAATCATATAATGCTAGAAGCCGGAGAGGCTTTAAAACCACATATAACTCCGGTTGATGCCTTGTTTTATGTCTTAGAGGGTACACCAACAATTATGATTGGTGATGAGAGAGTGCAAGTTAAAGAAGATGATGTAATTCAATCTCCCAAAGAGATAGTCCATTGCATCTATAATGAAACAGATAGTGTAGTTAGAGTCTTAGTTTCCAAACTTCCCAGACCGACAAGTCCGTCTAAATTTATCAAGTAAAACAAAGGATTAGTCATGACATATTTCCAAGCTACTGACTCCCTTTTATCGATAGTAGAAAAGTATCCTGAAACTGTTTCAGTATTCACCTCTAATGGCTTTCCTCAGATGGATGACCAAGCTAAAAGGGAAGTTTTTGCCAAGAGTATTACTCTTAAGACCGCTTTAATGCTTAAGCAGATCGATTATGAAACTTTTTCTTCTCTATTAATAGATGCTATTGAAGGCGATAGCAATGAAATTGATGTTTCTCTTAGCGAAAATAAGATAAGTAATAATGCTGATGCCATAAAAGTGGTTGGAGCTTTACCCTGCCCGGTGAGAATCCCTTTAATGGAGAAGTTTAATACTTTTACCAAGAATTTAAGGGCTGAGTTTGGAGTTCAAGTTGAATCAGAATTAAAAGCTGCTTCCATGGGAGTAGAGTGGATTGAAAAACATGTTAAAGAAGTAGATAATCCTAGTGATTTACCGGATATTTTTATATCAGCCGGATTTGATATGTTCTTTGATATCGAGATGTTTGGTAAATTTAAAGATCAGGGTGTATTTGAAGATTTTACTTCTATTAAGCATTATAATTCAATTTTTGAAGAGAATAACTTACAAGATCCCAAAGGCCATTTCTCTCTACTGGGAGTAGTTCCTGCTGTCTTCCTCATAAATACTAATGAATTAGGAGATAGAGAATTACCTAGATCATGGCAAGATATAATGAAGCCTGAGTTTGAAAATAAGGTGTCGCTTCCTGTGGGTGATTTTGATCTCTTTAACGGTATTCTCCTTAATATCTACAAGAAGTATGGTGATGAAGGAGTGATTAAATTAGGACGTTCTCTCTTAGAATCTCTTCATCCTTCCCAAATGGTAAAAAGTGAAAAGAAGCAAAATAACAAACCTATCGTAACAATTATGCCTTATTTCTTCACAAAAATGGTCAAAGAAAACTCTACAATGATAGCGGTCTGGCCTCAAGATGGGGCAATCATAAGTCCAATCTTTATGCTATCTAAAAGCCAAAGAAAGGAAGAGTTAACCCCTCTGGTGGATTTTTTAGCTTCAAAACAGGTGGGCCAAGTGCTAGCTCATAGTGGACTATTCCCTAGTGTACATCCTGATGTAGATAACAGAATAGCTGTAGGTAACAAGTTTATGTGGTTAGGCTGGGATTATATCTATTCCCATGATATCTCTGCCACAATTAGACACTGTGAAAAGCTTTTCCAAAGCTCGATAAAGGAGAAATAATGAATTTGATAACTGTCTCAGGTCCCCCTTCTTCCGGTAAGACTTCCGTAATCTTGAAGACAATAGAGTCTCTCAAAAAAAGAGGATTATCAGTAGCAGTAGCGAAGTTTGACTGTCTCTATACCGATGATGATGTTTTATATAAGAATGCCGGGGTTCCTGTTAAAAAAGGTCTTTCCGGTGCACTATGCCCTGACCACTATTTTGTTAGCAATGTAGAAGAAGTAACTCAATGGGGATATAAAAGTGGGGTAGATGTGCTAATTAGTGAGTCAGCCGGATTATGCAACCGTTGTTCACCTTACATCAAAGGTATTAAAGCAATTTGTGTCATTGATAATCTGAGTGGGATTAACACTCCTAAAAAGATTGGTCCCATGCTAAAATCTGCTGATATAGTAGTTATAACAAAAGGAGATATTGTTTCTCAAGCAGAAAGAGAAGTCTTTGCCTCGCGAGTAAATAGCGTTAATCCCAAAGCTACTATTATGCATATTAACGGCTTAACCGGTCAAGGTTCTTTTGAACTATCTACCTTAATCTATGATGAAAAAGACAATATCGATACCCTGAAAGGCAAAGAATTGAGATTCCCTATGCCTTCAGCCCTCTGTTCCTATTGCCTGGGAGAGACAAGAATCGGCGAAAGCTATCAAATGGGTAACATCAGAAAGATCAATTTAGAGGATTAAGATGCTGATAAATTTAAAAACAATACCAAATTTAATTATCGAAGACCTGCTCTTAGAATACCCTTTCTTAGACTCCTTCTTCAGTAACAATAATATTGTCTATCAGGGAAATGAAGGAAAATCTTTAGCTGATTATTTTGATGATTTAGGACAAGAACATCGTGAAGATATGGCAATAGACCCCGATTTATTCTACCAGCAGTTAGTAGAATTTGTTAAACAAATGATTTCTTTCTTAGGTAAAGATAATGAAATAGTAGAGAGTATAACGATTCTTCCCGGTAATGATAAGAGTGGAATCGCAGAAGGTTTTACTAAGTTAGAGATAAAGAAAGGCCAGATAATTAGTATAGTAGGACCAACAGGTTCTGGGAAAAGTAGGCTACTGGGTGATATCGAATGGGTAGCCCAAGCTGATACTCCGACCAATAGAAGAATCTTAATCAATAATGATAAACCTGATCCTAAATGGAGATTTTCTACTTCTGATAAGTTAGTAGCCCAACTCTCCCAAAATATGAACTTCGTTATGGATCTCTCTGTTTATCAATTTGTAGAACTTCACGCAGAAAGCAGACTTGTGGAAAATAGAGAAGAAGTTATAGCTAATATCATCAAAAAGGCTAATGATTTGGCAGGTGAGAAGTTTTCTCCCCATACTCCTATTACCAGTCTCAGTGGAGGTCAATCACGAGCCTTGATGATAGCTGATACTGCTATTCTTAGTAAATCACCTATCATTCTTATTGATGAAATAGAAAATGCAGGGATAGATAGAAAAAGAGCCCTAAACCTTCTTCTCTCAGAAAATAAAATAGTCCTCATGGCTACTCATGACCCAATTCTTGCCCTCATGGCTGATAAAAGAATAGTAATAAAAAATGGAGGAATCTCTAAAGTTATTGAGACTACTATCGAAGAACGTCAGATTCTCTCAACTTTAGAAGAGCTGGATAAGAAGATTCTCTCCTACAGAAGGAAGTTGAGAAGTGGTGAAAGACTTTTAGAAGAAGAATCTATCCACTAATTTCACGAATTTCACTAATTAAGATTAAGATAAAGAAATAATAGAACATAGATGACACAGATTAAACTGATAGTCACTGATTAAAATTGATCTTTAACAAGATATAAACACGAACTGAGAACCTCTTAAATCCCGAAGGGATGACAGCTAATAGGGAGTGTTCGTAAGACACTCCAAGAAGGTTTAGATTATAGACAAGTCCTGCAAGGACGACATAAAACAGAGAAAAAAAGATGAATAAACAAAAAGGAGCCAAATTATGCATGATGGATGTAGCGGAAGCTTTAAAAACGGACAAGAAGTTGTAGATAAAGTAAGGCAAATGGGTTTTGCAGACCAATATATGCCCCTTCCTTTAGAGATAAAATGTGAATGTGGTACTTCCTTTGAAATGGAAACTTTTGAAAGTTCATGTCCTAAATGTAATATGATTTATGGGGTAACCCCTTGCCATGCCTTTGAAGCAGAAAATGTCAAAGCAGCCGGAATAAATTATTAGATAAATACTTAATTCATATTATAATATCTAAACTAAGTGATTGAATTTTAAACAAATATCGTAGATAACTAATTAACTTATAACAAAAAAACAAATAGGAGAAAGAAAAATGAGTATGTATTGTTTTCAATGTCAAGAGACTATGCAGAATATTGGATGCAGATTTAACAAGGGTGTATGTGGTAAACCGGCAAAAACTGCCTGTTTACAAGATGCTTTAGTCTATGCTTTAAAAGGTATAGCCTTAGCCTCAGATGGTAAATATGATAGAGATAATGGCTTATTCATAGCTAAAAGTCTCTTCGCAACTATTACAAATGCAAACTTCGATGATGAACGAATCGTTGCTTTAATTAAAGAAGCCTTAGAGAGAAGAGATGCTTTAAATTATAAGTGTGATTGTGAAGTTATCACTTGGACAGGTAATACAGAAGAAGACTTTGTTAAAGTTGGAGAAAAACATGGCGTCCTTTCAACTGAAAATGAAGATGTTCGCTCTTTAAGAGAACTTCTAACTTACGGCTTAAAAGGTATCTCTGCCTATGCTGAACATGCAGCTGTTCTAGGAAAAGAAAATGATGATATCTACAAATTCTTAATGGAAGGCCTTGCTTCTACTACTAAAGATCTTTCTGTAGATGAAATGGTTGGATTAGTTCTCAAGGCTGGTAATATGGCTGTTACCACAATGGCCCTACTTGATGAAGCTAATACTTCTACTTATGGAAATCCTGAAATCACTGAAGTTAACATCGGGGTTGGTAAAAATCCTGGTATTTTAATTTCCGGACATGACTTAAGAGATATGGAGCAACTTCTTCAACAAACTGAAGGTAGTGGTGTTGATGTTTATACTCACTCTGAAATGCTACCTGCAAACTACTATCCTGCTTTCAAAAAATACAAACATTTCGTAGGAAACTATGGTAATGCTTGGTGGAAACAAGATAAAGAATTTATTACCTTCAATGGTCCTATTTTAATGACCACTAACTGTATCGTTCCTGTTAAAGAAGAATATGCAAATAGAATCTTCACTACAGGAATGGCTGGTTATCCTAATGTTCCTCATATCGAACCTGTGGATGGCAAGAAAGACTTCTCTAAGATAATAGAGTTAGCTAAAACATGTCCTGCTCCAACCCAAATAGAATCAGGTTCTATCGTTGGTGGGTTTGCTCATCATCAAGTCCTAGCTTTAGCTGATAAAGTTGTTGCTGCAGTGAAATCAGGTGCCATCAAAAGATTCGTGGTAATGGCTGGTTGTGATGGCAGACACGACACAAGACAATACTTCACTGATGTAGCTAACGAATTACCAGAAGGTACTGTTATCTTAACAGCCGGTTGTGCTAAATATCGTTATAATAAACTTCAACTCGGTGATATCGGTGGAATCCCTCGTGTTCTTGATGCCGGACAGTGTAACGACTCTTACTCATTAGCAGTTATTGCTCTTAAACTTAAAGAAGTATTCGAACTTAATGATATCAATGATTTACCTATCTCATTTGACATCGCTTGGTATGAGCAAAAAGCTGTAGCCGTCCTACTTGCCTTATTAGCCCTTGGCGTAAAAGGTATCCGTTTAGGACCTACACTCCCTGCTTTCCTATCACCTAATGTTGCTAAAGTATTAGTAGAGAACTTTGACATCAAACCAACAGGAGATGTAAAAGCTGATATCGATGCTATGATGGCTGGGAAATAAATAATACTGGTGGCGCCAGCATCCCTGCTGGCATTCTTAAATAAATTAAAGGGTAGAAGATTTTTCTTCTGCCCTTTGCTACAATCCTAATTAATTATTTTGCATCAAGAATTACAAACTTTCCACTAATATTCTCTTTATTATTATTAATTCTATAGAAGTAGATTCCGCTAGCTAATCTTCTTCCTTCTTTTGAGTTAAGATTCCAGCTGAAGGTGTTATCAAGAGAGGTAAATCGATCTACTATCTGTCCTTTTAGGTTATAGATGGCGATGGTATTTTCTCCAGTTGCCTTTTCCTCCTTTCCTTTTATGGAGAAGTTGAGTTTGTGTGAAGTCGGATTAGGGTAAGTAATTACTTGGAATACAGGTTCAACTGAATTATGGTCTTGGTTTGATACGTTCTGGCTTCCGAAAATTACATCAGAGGGAGCAAGAGCAACTTCATAGCTTTGTCCGTTTTCCAGGTTAGCATCGGTGTACCAGAGAAGCCCATTAGAGCCCCAGGCAGCATTAACAAAAGCAATACTTTGACCATTAGAGGCAATAGTTGAACCTCCGGGGCTAAGTGGATTTGAGCTATCATTTAGAATTGTATCAGAATCTGTATCGATAGCATAGATACCTGCATTCATGGCATCTGTGATATAGCCATGGTTATTGATGAAGGCTGCTTTACCGATATTTCCACCAATGTTAAGAGAGGTTAGAATTGTATTTGTTTCAGGGTCTATCACTTCTACAGTGCCCATAACATCGACCCAATTACCGGTACACATAACATATAATTTATTATTATGGAGATGGATGGATTGAGGATTTAAAGAAGTAGGAATAGTAGTTATTATCTCTAAAGTCTCCTCGGCAAGGACGGTAACTTGACTATTTGCATAATTATTGACATAGCCCCCTGTGCAGGTAACATAGATTTTATCTTGATAGAACTCGATACCTTCCGGAGCTTGTCCCACGACAACCTGTCCTACAATCTCTTCTGTATTTAAATCAATCTTGTAGAGTTTGTTGGTAAAGAAGCCTGTTACATAGAGAAAATCATCTTTAACTTTAGCATACCAAGGATTAGCAGAATCTTCAACATAGATATTACTTACTGTGTTTCCGTTAGTGAGATTGATTTTCTGAACAGAGTTATCTCCTGAGTTAACGACATAAGCAAAATCTCCGTCAATATCGATTAAGTTGGGAGTAGTACCCAGCTGAACAAAGGTGTTATTAACAGCTCCTGATTCGAGGTCAATTCTGGAAAGTGTTCCACTTACCGAATTAACAACATAGACATAATCTCCCATCAGTGTGAGAGTAGCGACCATAAAAATTAAGATAAGAACCTTCTTCATCTTATTCTCCTTTTTTAACCTGAATGATGCAGTAGAGCTTTAGAATATAGTGCTATTCTCAAAGATCTAATGTATTATTTAGGTTCAATATAATATTTTAATCCGTAACCAAAACTCCAATTAAAAGGAGCTTGAGGACGATATTTTACTGTTTCATAATAATTATTCATGATATTATTGAAGTTTAGATTAAAGTTATGTTCAAACTTCCAGTAATTAAAGCTTTTAGAAAGGCTGGCATTAAGCAGTTCATAGCCTGGTAGGGGATCAAGCAAATTATCTTGGGTAGTCCATTGTTCTCCGGTCATTGCATAATCAATTTTAAAATTATAAGTGTTTAGGGTGTAGTCTAAACTAAGATTGACGATGTAATCAGGGATAAAAACTAAGTGTTTTCCATAAAAGCTAGATGGGCTTCCATCTTCTAAGCGAGTTTTATTCTTGGTTTTAGAGTAAACTGCTTCTGAGGAGAGTTTTAAATCCGGAATTACTTCCCAAGTTCCTTCAAACTCATAATTTGATAATTCACTGCTTCCGATATTAACAGGTTTCCAAATCCCACCCTGCAATTGGACTTGAATCCATTGAATCAGATTATCTATTTCATTAAAGGATTTATTAAACTTAAAACTCAAGGATGAATACTCTAATTGAAGTCCGAGTTGATATCCTTTAGATTCTTCGGGGTGAAGGTCAGGGTTACCCAAAGCATGGGAGTCCCCTTTCCAATAGAGACTGTAAAAAGATGGAAGAGTGAAACTACTTCCATAGCTAAACATAAAAGTAGGTTTTAGTAAATAGTCATAACTCACATTCCCACTTAGACGATAAGTAGTAAAGTCATTAAATCTGTTATGTTTATCATAGCTTAAGGAGCCAATGAGATTATAATTAAATAGATCAAGATTACTTTCATATTGAGTTATCATATTAGAAGCGAAAGAGTGTTGATAAGTATCGTCTATATTGCTGCTTGGGTTTATCTTATCGGTATAAGAATATGATTCCTGTAAAGTACTATTTGCCATGGTTAGTCGTAAATTACTAAGTTCTATAAGATGACGTAATTTTATTCCCATACGATTGTTTTTAGAGTCATTGTCTGCTTTGCTTACTGGAATAGTAGCAGTCAAGTTGGTATAATTAGATTCTTTCTTAATTGAATATATTTCTAATGAATTTTTTACATCGTAAATTTTGTTGCGGATTTTCAAGTCATTATAGAAATCATAACCCTCTATTTTGGCTCCATTATATAAGGCAAGAGAGTTGGTAGGTCCTGGTAATTCATTATTAAATGTTGATAGATTTCCACTATAATAAAGATCAAACCATTTAAATTTTGATGAGAGATTCAACATAGCATTTGTACTCTGTTTAGAATTGTCTTCTCGAACAAGAGTCTCCCATTTATTCCCTTTCTTAATTTTATATTTAAAGTCATTATCTGATCTTTGATGAGAAAGAACAGCGTAGATGGTTGAATTACTTATATTGAAACCACTGCTTGTTGTAATTTTCCGGAAGTTATAACTACCAAAATTACCGGTGAAAGAGACTTCACTGTTTTTACTACTAGTCTTTTTGGTTTTGATATTGATGACTCCTGCCATTCCTCCACCACCACCGCTAAGAGAAGAGACATTATTCTTGTAAATTTCTATTTCATCCACTAATTCAACAGGGATAGAGGCTAAATCAAAGTCCTCTCCACTAGTGTTTAAAGGAATTCCATCCAACATTACCAGGGTGTGCCTACTGCTATGTCCTAGAATAGAAGCTGTTTGCCTTTCCCCTGGAAGCTGTGTCCCCTCTATCTGAATACTCTTCTCTTGAGTCAAAACTTCAGCCAGGTTAGTTTTCTCTGCCGGTTGATTCTTGAGAGAAATGGTAATTTTCTCTTGAGATTTGGGTAGCTGATTACTAGTCTTTTTTGTAGAAAAAGTGAAGCCAGGCAATACTATATCTAAGGGTTTTAGGATGAAAGTTCTGTCTGAAAGGAAATCAGAAGTATTTACTTTAATAAGTTCATGAAAAGCATAATATATTATCAAGGAATCCGCTTGTGCTTCTGAACTTAAGATAAAGAAGCCATTCTCAAGGGAGAAAGTTGAGTTTTCTCCATGGATAACCAGGACATCAGAGAGAGGTTTTTGCTCTTGATTAAGCACATAACCCCTATAAATCTCGCCAAAAACATGAGAAGTCAGAAAGAGAATACAAATAATCAAGATATTCTTCATGGATAGATGATATTGGGTTTGAGGGTTAAGGGGTTAGTAACAACTCCGAGCTTGATGTCAAACAGTTTCTCTAGATTTTCAGAAGTCATGACTTCTTCAGGCTTGTCATCAGCAATAAGTTTTCCATCTTTCAAGGCTATCATCCGCTGAGAATAGTTTGCTGATAAATTGATGTTATGTGAGACCATAATAATTGATTTACCTTTTTGGATGTGCAAATCTTTCATGATGTTCAGGATTTCTATTTGATGATTGATATCTAAATGAGAAAATGTCTCATCTAAGAGGATATAGTCAGAATCTTGAGCAATAGCTCTGGCAATGAGGGTTCTTTGCTTTTCTCCTCCGCTTAGTTGATTAATGAATTTGTGTCTTAATTGCTGTAAATCTAAATCATGAATAATCTTTTCAACTATCTCTCTATCAAGTGATGAGTAGTTCTGCCAAATAGAGATAAAGGGAAAGCGTCCCATCAAAATAATCTCTTCGACAGTAAAATTATACTGGATAAAATTCTCCTGAGGAATATAGGTAACTATCTTGGCTAAGTCTTGTTGTGCCCATTTATCTACTCTTTTACCGGCTATCAAAATCTCACCACTTTCAGGCTTCATAAAGCCATTGATTAGCTTTAGTAAAGTTGATTTACCTGCTCCATTTGGACCCAAGATGGAAACAAATTCAGCTCTTGAAAAGTCCAAATTCAGATCTTTAAAGATTTCTTTATCTGCATATCCTGCACTAAGATTCTTAATGTGTATCATTCTTCCTCTGAAATTATTACTTGTGTAACTCAAAATAGTAAAATTGTAGTATCTGTCATATTCTTAGCTTGAAGAATTCCCGTCATATTAGATTGTACTTCGCAATCATTACGGACTCATTGGCAGGTTTCCTGACTTGTAGCGAGCATTATCTCAAAAAGCCTTCCCGGAACTAAATTCCAGTGACTTTTTTTGCTCATAACAGCTACTTACAGTGGCGAAGACCGTTCTCGATTTTAACGAGATTCCCTTTTACTCTTGCACCATTGAGTTACACATTTATTCCTAATAAATTTTTTAAGGCTTGCCTGTCAATAGATTTTTTCTTGCCATAAGAGAAAATATTGCTATTATATATCAAAGAGAATAAATCCAGATATTAATACTGTTCTATAAGTGATTTAACCCAAATAATGCAGTAGAATTTAGGGAAAAAGCGAATAGCACTATCTTCTTTTGCAAAAGTAAGCTACATAATTTTCAGGAATATATATATTAT
>JAEKNW010000099.1 GCA_016838885.1 Candidatus Cloacimonadota bacterium | reverse complement strand
ATTCTTTTAGCAAAATAACTTACAGAATTTGAAGGCATATAATATATATATTCCTGAGAATTATGGAAGTTACTTTTGCAAAAGAATATAGTGCTATTCGCAAAGGTCTACTACATTATTTGGGATAATAATCAAAATAGCATAAATATAGGGTTGTCTTATTAAACCCAAGGTAATTTAATTCAATAAATTAGTATTTTCATAAATATATATTTTTCAATATATTACATATTCAGCTTTTGTTAATTTTTCATCA
This sequence comes from Candidatus Cloacimonadota bacterium, assembly GCA_016838885.1. GTDB lineage: Bacteria > Cloacimonadota > Cloacimonadia > Cloacimonadales > JAFGVF01 > JAEKNW01. Next base: position 14,630 of record JAEKNW010000099.1, on the reverse strand, counting down.
TTTTTAAGAATTTTCTTGACATCAAAATACATCCATACCGTTTAGTATGTTAATAGAAATAATACTAAAAGGTGAAGAATGACACATAGCAAAAATGAAGCACAAGAGACTCGTAGAACGATTATCTTATCTGCATTAAAGTTGTTTTCTGAAAAGGGATTTGATGCAACTTCCATATCAGAGATTTGTCGTAATGCTAATATCACAAAAGGAGCCCTATATTGGCACTTTAAAGATAAGCATGACCTATACTATCAGTTAATATCTGAAATAATCAGAGAAGTATTAGGTCAATCGATGTTTCTAATTGAAGCTGAGAAGAGTCCAATTATCAGGATGAAGAAATATCTAAATAATTATTTAACAAATATTGCCACTAATGAAGTATATCAAGAAGCATATCGTTTATTAATCAGGGAGATGCAGTTTGATCAATTGGCTAATATTGAGAAGTTACTGGAGAAAGTAAAAGAAGATTTTAATTTTGAGCATGTATTTCAACAAGCCATCGATCAAGGAGAGTTGCCTGAAACTTTAAATGCCAATCAATATTATGAACTATATACACACATGTTTGATAGCATCATAATAAATTGGTTATGGCATGGAAAGAATTTTGATCTGTTGGAATGGGGAAATCAGTTTTTTGATTATGTATATAGAATTGACTTATTAAGGAGAGATAATGAAGTTTAAGTATGTTATACTTTTAATGATACTACCCTTGTTTTTGAACAGTTTAACGTTAGAAGAAGCAGAAAGGATAACTCAAGAGAAAAATAAGGAGATAAAAATTGCCCAAGAGAATAAGGCGGGTAGTTTTTCCAATTATAAAAGTATCAAGGGTAACCTTTATCCACAATTAAGCTTGAGCGGGTCTTATGGATTAGCCAAGACAGATGTTCCTGATATCTTGCCAGCCGGTTCAATGGCTGAGAAAGAGATGCCTCTTAACACAGTATTATCGATGAATCAGATTTTATTCTCTAGTGATGTTTTTAATGGTTTAAAGGCAGCTAAAGTCTATAATAATATCAATGATACTATGTTAAATGTTACGGTAAGAAATGTACTTTTCCAAACAAGAAGATTGTTTAATACAGCCCTGCTTACCAAAGAGATTGTGGTTATTCACCAAGAAGCCTTAGAGATTGCTAATGCTCAATACACTAGAGTTTCCAACATGTATGAGCAGGGACTTGTCTCTGAATATGACAAGCTCAGAGCTGAACTACAAGTTTCAGAGCTGGACCCTAAGCTTCAAGAGGCAATGAATAATTACCAACTCTCAATTCAAGCCTTGCAAAATCATCTGGGAGATGAGGTAGAGATTTCAGAAATTGAGGGTGAGTTAACAGAGCCTGTAATGCAGAAAATAAGTTTAGACCAAGCTATAAAAGAGGGTTTGGATAATAGACTTGAATTAGATGCTACCCAACTTAATGTTGATATCTTAGATATTCAGTATCAGAATCAGAAGAAAAGTTATTTACCCAGTCTGGCTTTAACAGGCAGTATTACTAACTTTACAGCTACTTCTGATTACGAAGTTGAGGCTGATAATTTTGGTAATAAGTATTCAATTGCGGTAGGATTCCAAATGCCTTTATTTACAGGTTTTACAAATGTAAATAAAGCTAATGAGTATAAATATCAGTTGAATTCAGCCAGATTAGAAACCTCTGTTCTTTATGATAATATTAAGTTAGAGATTAAGAATCACTATCTATCTCTAGAGAAAGATAAAATCAATATTACAACAGCTAAAAAGAACCGAGACTTAGCAAGGCGTGGTCTAACTATAGCCGAGCAGATGTATGCTAATCAATTAGGTACTTATTTAGATGTCCAAAGTGCTCAGCTTAGTTATAATCAAGCACAATTAAATTATATCTCAGCAGTTTATAGTTTGATCGACTCTTATGAGAGTTTGCTAAAAGCTATGGGAATAAATTTCAGATCTTAAGGAGAGATTAATGATAAAAAAAGTTTTAATATTAATGATTATTGCCTCCCTATTTGTAGTGGTAGGATGCCAAAAAAAAGGCCAAGAAATTGAAGCAAAGAGTTTAGAAGCTATCTATCGTGAAGAGGGAATACCTGTCAAAGTCGAAACCGTAGTTGAGCGAGATTTTACTCGTTATCAGACTTATTACTCTGAAGTAGTTCCCAGTAAAAGCACAGTAAGCTTTGCTAAGTATGAAGATAGAATTGACAAGATTCATGCTGCTGCAGGTGATTATGTGAAGAAAGATGATGTCATCATTGAGTTTAACCCTAACAGTAGATTCGGGATTAAAGAGACTCAAGCTAATTATGATATTACTTTAGCAACTTATACAAGAATGAGTGAGCTATTCAAGAGTGGTGGGATTAGTCAGCAAGAGTTAGATGGATATGAAACTCAGTTAAAAGTTGCTGAAGCTTCTTGGGAAACTATTCAAAACATGTTAAAAGTTACAGCACCTTATGATGGTTATATCACAGAGTTACCAGTATCTGAAAATGATTATATCTTTATTGATTCACCACTCTTCACTATTTCAGACTTGAATATCTTGAAAGCTGTATTGTGGGTAAATGAAGATGACATCAAGTTTGTAAAAGAAGGGATGTTTGCTTCAGCTGAGTGGAATAGCCAAGAAATTACAGGTAAAGTTAATAAAGTAGCCATGGCTATGGACTTGCACAGAAGAGCTTTCAGAGTAGAAGCTACCTTTGATAATACTAAGAGATTAGTAAAAGCAGGGGTAACAACCGAGATTAATCTTCTTCTTTATAAGAAAACAGATGTTATCGGTGTTCCAACAGTAATGGTCAGAGAGATTGAGACTAATCCATATATATGGGTAGTTGAAGATAATAAGGCTGTTAGAAAGAATGTAGTTCTGGGTCAGACCGGTAATGATTTAATCGAAATTTCACAGGGACTAAATGCCGGTGATGTAATAATCACAGAAGGTTATCATTTAGTTTCTGATGATGAAAAAGTAACTATTAAATAGTTTAGGAAATGGAGAAATAATGTTTTTATCAAAAATGTCTGTAAGCAGGCCGGTAATGACAACTATGTTCATTCTGGTATTTATTCTCTTTGGCCTATTAGCTTTCACTAAGATGCCTATTGATCTATTCCCTTCGGTCAATATCCCTTATGTGTTGATAACCACAGTGTATCCCGGAGCAGGTCCAAGTGAAGTTGAGACACAGGTAACGAATATCATCGAGGATGAGGTTGCTACTATAAGTGGATTAAACAATGTGCAATCCTATTCTATGGATAATGTATCAACCATTGTGCTTCAATTTGAATTGAGTAAGGACCCTAAAGAGGCTAATCAAGAGGTAAAGGATAAGATAAATAAAATTATCAGTAGATTACCTTCTGATGCAGAGCAACCTACTATTGAAAAGATTGAAATGGATGCCTTCCCCGTTATTGACTTAGTACTAACTTCAAACTCAAGAAGTGTATCAGCTATTGAATTATTTGAGCTAGCTGATAATACCTTGAAAGACAGGTTTGCTAAAATTGAAGGGGTTGCCAGAGTAGAGATTAAGGGTGGAGAAGAAAGAGAAATCAGAGTAGAAACCAATAATAGACTACTAAAATCTAATAATCTTTCCTTAACACATATAAATAATATTATAACTATGAATAATTATAATATTGCAGCCGGTTTCTTTACTAATAATAATACTGAAATCTCTTTAACTACTAATGCAGAATTTACTTCAATTGAAGAGTTGAAGAATTTAGAGATTCCGATTAATGGTGGTTCAAAGAAACTTAAAGAAATAGCTAATGTTTTTGATGGTAAGAAAGAAATTAGAACTATCTCAAGATTCTTTGATAATCTACAAAAAACTGAATATGATAAGATGGTCAAGATTAGTTTGATTAAGAGTTCTGATGCTAATACTGTTGCTATGGCAGAAGAAGTTGCAAAAGCTCTTCCCGCCTTGCAAGAGATTATCCCAAGTAATATAGAATTAAAGCTTGCTTATGATAACTCTGTCTTTATCCAATCTTCAGTTGATGATACAATCACCAACCTGATCTTAGGAGTGTTATTAACAGGTTTAGTTCTCTTCTTATTCTTACATGATTTAAGATCAACCTTTATCGTTGCTCTTTCTATGCCAACTTCAATTGTCTCTTCTCTCATGGTAATGCAAGCAATGGGATTCTCCTTTAATATGCTTTCATTGATGGGATTATCGACAGCTGTCGGGGTTCTGGTATCAAACTCTATCGTGGTTCTGGAGAATATTTTCCGTCATAAATACATGGGGAATAGTAATAAAGAAGCAGCCTTATCCGGTTCGGCTGAAGTAACAACTGCTGTTATTGCTTCCACAGCAACTAACTTAGTAGTTTTCTTACCAATTGCAGCAATGTCCTCTATGGCAGGACAGTTCTTTAAAGAATTCGCTTTAACTGTGTCTATTGCTACTGTATTCTCCTTAATTATGTCTTTCACTCTTACTCCAATGTTGGCTTCTCTTATTTTACCAAAACAAGAGAAGTTAGATTGGTTTGGCAGAATTATGGAGAGAAACTTCAAGTTCTTTGAAGGACTTTATAAAAAAGCTCTCACTTCGATGCTTAGTAGTAGAGTAAAGCCTATTTTGTTTGCGATATTCATGACTTTATTGCTCTTTGGGACCTTTATATTTGTGGCACCCAAGTTAGGTTTTGAGTTTATGCCTGAATTTGACCAAGGAGACTTAGTGATTAATATTGAGCTGCCTGAAGGAGCCGATTTATCTCAAACTTCAGAGAAACTGGCAGAAGTTGAAAAGATAGTTTTAACTCATCCTGAGGTAAAACATATCATCTCTTCAATAGGTAATAATAATAGAACTAACATCGCTACTGCTGAAATCAAACTAGTAGATCCTGAATTTAGAGATATTACAACTTCTCAAATGAATCAAGTATTTATTAATGAAGTAGCCCATATCACTAATGCCAAGATCTTCTGTCGGGGTAGTAGAGGTGAGGATGGACAGAGTCCTATTCAATATTATCTAATTTCACCGGATAAAGAGTATTTAGATTCGATAGTACCTGAGCTTAATGCTAAGATGAAACAAGTTCCCGGACTAATCAACTATAATGTTTCGCTTAGAACAGGAAAACCTCAGCTGACTCTTCTTCCAAAGAGAAAAGAGATTGCTGATGCAGGTCTAACAGCTTATGATGTCGCTATGGTAGTTAGAGGTGCCTCAGAAGGTTTAACTACTGCTGTATTTAGAGATAAAGGTGAAGAGTATGACATCAGAGTAACTATTGATGATAACTTCATATCTACACCGGAAGAGATAGGTGCTTTAGTAGTTAATTCACCTTATGGACAGTACACTGTATCTCAGTTAGCTGATGTAAAGATAACTCAGTCAACTACCCAAATTACACATCGTGATAAGCTTGCATCTTTGATTATTTCAGGTGAACCGGCTACAGGTTATCCTCTTGCCAATGTTACAAATAGAATATTGGAAGTCTTTGAAGAGATGAACTTCAGTGATGATGTTGATGTAAAAGCCGGTGGTAATGCTGAGATGATGGATGAAACAAATAAGGATATGGCTCAAGCTTTCTTGTTAGCTATTATCTTAACTTATATGTTGCTGGCGTCTATCTTAGAAAACTTCACGCAGCCTTTCCTAATCTTAACTACCTTGCCGATGGCAACCATTGGGGTCTTCTGGTTAATGTTCATTACCGGAACAACTATGAATTTGTTCTCTATGATGGCGATTATTATGTTGATAGGTCTGGTGGTAAATGATGCTATCCTGATTTTAGATTACACTAAACAGTTAATGAGTAGAGATAACTTATCTGCCAAAGAAGCCTTACTGATAGCCTGTCCCATTAAGATGAAACCAATTCTTATGACTACTTCTGCTATTATTTTAGGTATGCTTCCTATGGCACTAGGAATCGGTTCTGCAGGTAAAGAGATGAGAATACCAATGGCTATGGTTCAAATCGGGGGAATGGCAACATCTACCTTCTTAACCTTGCTTTTGATTCCTTCGCTTTTCTACTTAACTCACTATAAAAAGAAAAAAAATAATAAGTAAATAAACACTAGTCGAGTCGGATGAAATACTATTCATCCGACTCTTCTTAATGAGTAAATATGAAAAATACATTAAACTGCAATATCTGTCCACATAAATGTAATGTTAACCGGGTTGACACCCTAGGTTTTTGTCAGGCTCCTGCCCAGCTAAAGATAAATTTAGCCCAACTTCATTTTGGAGAAGAACCTTTTTTAGTGGGTAAGAAAGGGAGTGGAACAGTCTTCTTTTCTCACTGTAATTTACACTGCTGTTATTGTCAGAATTATCAAATTTCGGCTTTAGGAAAAGGCGAAATTGTGTCAGAGACTCAGCTGATAGAGACTCTCTTTTCACTTAAAGAACAAGGGGCCGTAAATATAAACTTAGTTTCTCCAAGCCCTTACTCTGAACTCCTGATACCAGTCTTAATGAAAGCTAAATCTTTAGGCTTAGACTTGCCAATAGTCTGGAATACCAACTCCTATGAGTCTGTTGATACTTTGAGAGAATTAGAGGGATTAGTTGATATCTATCTTGCAGATTTCCGCTATTGGGATGATGATAACTCATTAGCTTATTCTGGGGTTAAGGACTATCGTCAAGTAGCTTCATTAGCGATAAAGGAGATGGTAAGACAAACAGGTTCTCTTAAGCTTGATGAGGGACTTGCTTGGATGGGGACTATGATTAGGATTCTGGTTTTACCTAATAACATCACAGGTACAACTTCAATTTTAGAATGGATAGCTGACAACTTGGGCACAAGTATGATGATTAGCCTTATGTCTCAATATTATCCAACTTACAAAAGCAGGGAATATCCGCAGCTAAATCGCAATATCTCACATGAAGAATACTCACGGGCAGTAGCAGATTTAGAGAGGCTTGGATTTAGTAACTACCTATTACAAGAGTTAAATCCTTCAGCAGACTGGACACCTGATTTTCACTAACAAGAGAGCTATTCTCCAAATACATGACCTTACTTCTATCTTCGTTTACACTAGTACCCACTGTTTACAGGTTTGTTTATAGTGTAGATAAATAAATCCCAATAAAGATGATTTTAGCGAATGTTATTCAAAGATATATTTCTGCGTTTCACAGTAAGTTATGAGCACTTCAGAAGATAAGATTCAAAAAAATATAGTTTATGGAACTAACAATGCAATTATATAACTTTGAATGATCTTTGAAAAACAGATTGTTGATTTATAGGATTAATGCTTTTTAACTGAATCTTTTGTCTCTTGTCTTACCGAGATTTTGTTATGTTATATATTAAAGGGCATTCTATGTAGTCTGTAGGAAAAGGGCTAAACATAGATATAATCCGTATTGACAGAGCAATAATTGGGAATGTTCTTAAGTGAAAAGTTTTGAGAAATTATCACTCACGCTACCTCCTCAGAATTGGCATTAAGTCAATTTCACTTGCCAACCCAAGCATCCCAGTTATTGTTCATGTCAATATTTTTTTATCACTTTTTAGAGCACAAAATAGGAATAAAAGGTAATAAACAATAGGGACAAGATTAAAGAAAAGGAGACTATTGTAGCAGCAAATTCACGATCTAAATCTTCCAATTCAGCAAAGATCAAGGTATTGAAGCCAACAGGTGCACTTGCACAAATCAAAACAATATGAGAAATTGGTTCCTTTAAGCCAAGAATATTTATAATAATTCCTCCTAAGATAAAGCCTAAAATCATTCTCAAGCTGATTACCCCAAGAGTCATGCGAAGATTAGCAATTTTAGGATGGAAATAAATACCTAAAGAGAATATTATCAAAGGCATAGTAGGAGAACCGATATAATTAAGGGTATCAACATGAGTTTGGTTAAGATTAAAGGGTAGAAAATTAATTATCAGACCGGCGACAATAGCCCAGATTGGGGGTAAAGATAGCATTTTTTTAAGAGGAAGTTGAGATTCTTTGTTATTTCCGTATTTTATTGCTTGGTAATAGGCAAAGATATAAATCATTAATGAATTACCTAGATCAAAAAGTGAGTAGTATCCAAAAGAGGCATGACCAAAAAAAGCATAAATAAAGGTTGAAACAAAACCGGTATTAATAATTAATGATCCTATCATAAAAGTGCCTTTTCTGTTTTTAGGAACATTAAGTTTTTTAACTATTATCTGAGCAGGAATATAGGTCAGAAAAACTATTATGATAGGTAACATTATCAAATAAAGTAACTTAATACTAATAACTAAACTTGCTAATGAAACCAGAGTTAAAGCAGGAAGGGTAACATTTAGTACTAGTTGCAGAAATCTATCAGCATCTTTGCTGTTAAATATCCTTAACTTTTTACTAAAATACCCTAAGCTAAACATGATTAAAACTGGTATAATCTTGACAAAATAGGGGGGCATAAGAACTCCAATAATTTTATTGTTGACACCAAATAAATAGATTCATAGAATAAGTAAAGTTTTTTGTTTACAGGATTTGCCTAGTATTAATTTAGGCATATATAGATGAGAAAAATATTAAAAATAATAAATAAATAATCCCGGAGGATTAATGAGTACAGAAAAACAAATTACTGAATTGCGAATTAAACGATCCGAGGCTGAATTAGGTGGAGGGCAGAAAAGAATTGATGCTCAGCATGCTAAAGGCAAGCTTACTGCTCGTGAAAGAGTCAATAATTTATTAGACCCAAATAGTTTTGAAGAGTTTGATCTCTTTGTAGAGCACAATTGCCATGATTTTGGCATGGAAGAGAATATTATCCCCGGTGATGGAGTAATAACCGGTTGTGGAACGATTAATGGCAGAATGGTCTATATCTTCTCCCAGGACTTCACAGTCTTAGGTGGCTCATTATCCAAGACTTATGCTGAAAAGATATGTAAGATTATGGATATGGCCATCAAAGTTGGAGCTCCAGTCATAGGATTAAATGATTCAGGTGGAGCAAGAATCCAAGAGGGCGTTGATGCTCTTGCCGGTTATGCTGAGATATTCTACCGTAATGTTATGGCTTCAGGTGTTGTTCCTCAGATTTCTGCAATCTTAGGACCTTGTGCAGGTGGAGCTGTTTATTCTCCGGCAATTACAGATTTTGTAATGATGGACAAGAAGAACTCCTATATGTTTGTTACTGGACCTAAAGTTGTAAAGAGTGTTCTTAATCAAGATGTTACAGTAGAACAACTTGGTGGAGCTATGGCTCATGCTACCAAGAGTGGAGTTACTCATTTTGTTACAGAGAATGAAGAGGAGACTTTGCTTCTTATAAAGAAATTATTAAGCTATATACCATCTAATAATTTAGAAGACCCTCCTAATATTCCTAATGCTGACCCGGTTGACAGGGCCTGTGATAATCTTAAAAATCTCATTCCGGAAAACTCTAACAAACCTTATGATATGTTAGATGTAATTCATGAAATTGCAGATGAAGGAGAATTCTTAGAAGTATCCAGAAACTATGCCCAGAATATCATCGTGGGATTTGCCAGATTTAATGGTTATTCAGTAGGGATTGTAGCTAATCAACCTAAAGTTTTAGCTGGTGTATTAGATATAAATGCCTCCGGTAAAGCAGCCCGTTTCGTAAGATTCTGTGATGCTTTCAATATTCCTCTAGTAGTTTTAGAAGATGTTCCCGGTTTTTTACCTGGTCCTAATCAAGAGCATAATGGCATTATCAAGCATGGGGCAAAGCTCTTATATGCTTTTGCTGAAGCTACTGTTCCTAAAATGACAGTTATTCTAAGAAAAGCTTATGGTGGAGCTTATTGTGTGATGAATAGTCGTCACATGAGAGCAGACATGGTATATGCTTGGCCAACTGCTGAAATAGCTGTTATGGGTCCTGGAGGAGCTGTAGAGGTTATCTTCCGTAAAGAGGCTATGGCCTCTGATGATCCAAAGGCTGCTCTCAAGATGAGAGAGGATGAATATAGAGAAAAGTTTGCTAACCCTTATAATGCCGCTAAGAAGGGCTATATTGATGATATTATCGACCCTAGCAGAACCAGGTTTAGGATTATCAGAGCTTTAGAGATGTTAGCAAATAAGAAAGATTCCATTCCACCTCGCAAACACGGGAATATTCCTTTATAGGTGATAAGAATGAAAATAAATAAATTGATCTGTTTACTGCTATTTATTCTAGTTTCAACAGTAGCTTTTGCCATGGAAGAGGCAACAATAATCTACCGTAAAAATGGACTAGAATTAGAGTATGTAGTTACTAAACATGCGAATCTACTTCAGATAGCTCAAGAAGTAAACATACCTGTTAAAAACTTAAAACTTCAACTTAGTGATAAGTTAGAGGAATTCAAACTCAGTAATCCAGAGTTTGCAGATATTCAAACTCAAGATAGAGAGTGGGATAATTTAACTCTAGAACAATTAGATGTCTCTCCTGCTACAGTAGTTGAATTACATAATGACTTTGTAGATAATAATTTAAGCTTTGGGTGGAGTGTTACTCTAGTTGGGGTTACCATTGTTTTTTTAAGTTTACTGTTGATAAGCATCATTGTGGCTCAGCTTCAGCGTCTTGAGAAGAAAGCACCCAAAGAAAGTAAGAAGTCAGCACACAAGATCCTTCAAACAATTAAGACTCCAATTGGCAATATAACAGGCCCAATGGATGGTCTAAGTGCAAATGCCATTGTTGCAGTAATTACTGCTATTCATAAGCATAAAGTCCTTGTTGAAGAAAGAATGAAAATCGAAATGACATTCAAGAGAACCCCTGTTAATATGTGGGGAGCATCGGCAAAATTGGAAATGCCTAATTCATCCTATAAAAAGAATAATGTGAGGAATTAATCATGAAAAAGTATAAAATGAAAATTAATGGTGAGAAATATGAAGCAAAGATCATCTCTTTTGATTCCGAGGCTGCTAAAGTTGATGTTAATGGGAATATCTTTTTAGTTGAATTTGAGGATAATGATCAAAATCATATTCCCAAAATCTCCAGAACTTATAAAGAGTCTCCCGGAGCTCCTCAATTAGCTGTGGAGTATGCTGATGGAACTATTAAAGCACCAATCCCAGGCGTCATCGCTTCTATAATGAAAAAGGTTGGAGACAGACTGGAGAAGGGTGATACTATTCTAACTTTAGAAGCTATGAAGATGGAGTCTGATATTGAAGCTCCTGCTTGTGGAGTTCTCGAAGAGATTTTAGTCAAAGAGAAAAGTCCTGTTCATGAAGGTGATGTTTTAGTTAAAATTAAGTTTGATGCTATTGAACATGCACCGGCTCCAAAGCAAGTTACTTCACAGAGATCTCAAAGTACTCCAACTCCTGAACCTGCTCAAATGGCAGGAAGTAGTGATGTAGTTGCTCCCATTCCGGGGACTATCATGGAAGTACTAGTTAAAGCTGGAGATAGAGTTGATGCCGATCAAGCTGTAATTATTCTCGAAGCTATGAAGATGGAATCAGAGGTTTCAACAACTTATGCCGGAACTGTTAAAAAAGTCCTGATTAGTAAAGGACAAGCAGTTCAAGAAGGTGAAGTCTTAATCGAATTAGGAGATTGATAATGTCTGAATTTTTAAACTTTTTTGAGACAACAGGTTTTTTTCATATAAATCCCAGTTACGCCCTAATGATTCTTATTGGTATGGTGTTAATCTATTTGGGGATAGCAAAGAAGTTTGAACCACTTCTGTTGGTACCTATCGGATTTGGGATTATTATTGGGAATATGCCCGGAGTAAGCCAACAGGGTCAGACTATCTATGATCAAGGTTCTGTCATGTATTACCTCTATCAAGGTGTTGAGAGGGGATATTACCCTCCTTTGATTTTCCTTGGAATCGGAGCTATGACAGACTTTTCGACCTTGATTGCAAATCCCAAGTTAATCCTTATCGGAGCTGCAGCTCAAGCAGGTATTTTTATAACCTTTATTGGGTCCCTTCTGTTAGGATTTAATGTTATGGAAGCAGCTTCTATTGGTATTATCGGTGGAGCCGATGGTCCTACTTCGATCTATATCTCTTCTAAGCTTGCTCCTCATCTCTTAGGTGCTATTGCTATTGCAGCTTATTCTTATATGGCATTAGTTCCTGTGATTCAACCTCCTATAATGAAATTGCTTACTACTAAGAAAGAAAGACAAATTCACATGAAGACCCCGCGTTTGGTATCTCAAAGAGAGAAGATCCTCTTCCCTATTATCGGTTTCATAGTTACAACTTTGATTGCCCCGGGTGGGGTTGCCCTCTTTGCAATGCTTTTCTTTGGAAACTTACTCAAAGAGTGTGGTGTAACTGAAAGACTGGCAGACACAGCCCGAAATGCCTTAATGAATATTGTAACTATTCTTCTAGGGGTTACTGTTGGTGCTAAGACTCAAGCTGATGTCTTTTTGAATTGGTCTTCTGTAAAAATCTTCTTCTTAGGAGCTATTGCTTTCTGTATTGCAACAGCCATGGGTGTCTTATTTACCAAGTTTATGAATCTCTTCCTAAAGGAGAAAATAAATCCTCTGATTGGAAATGCAGGTGTCTCTGCTGTTCCTAATTCAGCCCGTGTTTCTCAAGTTGAAGGACAAAAATATAACAAACGTAATTTCTTACTTATGCATGCTATGGCTCCAAATGTAGCCGGTGTTATTGGCTCAGCTGTGGCTGCAGGTGTCATGCTTGGCATTTTAGGAAATTAACCCAAATAATTCAGTAGATCTTTGAGAATAGTACTATATTCTTTTGCAAAAGCTCTACTGCACCATTCGGGATTAACAAATAGAGTAGAGTTTATTATAAATAGAGTGGAGAAGCTTCTCCACTCTATTAATTTTTGGTTAATTTACTGCTTTAATACGATAGAATTTTCTTTGAGAATTCGAACTTATTATCCAGGAGATTCTGTTTCTCGATCTTGATGAGCTATTATAGGTATTCCTTTGGGAAGTGAGTGAGAAGTTGGAAACAAGAGCAGGGTCTTCTACAAAACTGCCATCAGCTGAAATATCTATAAATTCACCATTTGGGTCATCAGATGCGAATACTTTATAAGCTGTAGCTCCGGGTACTGCATCCCATGATATAGTTATCTGATTATCTTGTGAAGAGATTGTTACATTAGCCGGACTATCTATAGCTTCAACTAAGTTATATAATTCTTCTCTTTCTTCCTCATATAGGGATCTATTATATATCCTTAAATCATCAATTTTACCTTGATAATAACCATCAGCAGCCCAGTTAGATTTTCCGATGAAGTTATTAGTTCTTAAGATATTATTGGGAGCCCCGATATTATCTTGACCTATTAAAACATTATTTTTATAGACTTTAGCATTACCTGATCCATCAACCTGAGCTACCCAAAAAGTCCAAGCATCAAGATCAATAACATTAGCAATCCTGATATTATCGGAAGAAGAGCCTCTATATACTTGAAATTGAAGTGAATTTTGTCCCAAGGCTGCAGGAGTCAAAATAATGTTATCAGATTGGCTGCCATTACCAAAATCAATGATTCTTGACCATCTGTTAAATGACTCTTGATAAGACCAATAAGTTAAAGTGAACCCATTAGTAAAGTCGGCAAATCCATCCGGGCAATCAATATAATCATCTAAACCATCAAATGCATAAGCAGAATCTTCATTTCCAAATCTGTCTGTTGTTAAGCTTGCTCCATAGACATCAGCATCTAAATTGTTTTCACTTTGGTCATCTGCATTATTATCGAAAGGATAATAGGCATACAAACCGTTTTGAATATCTACATTATAAATATGAATATAGTTCTGGTAAATACATGTATCGCTCTCCAAATCATCATTACTGACAGTTAGTGCGACACTATAGATTCCAGCTTGAGAATAAGAATAGGTTGGATTTTCTTCATAAGAGTCTATAAAACCATCATTATCAAAATCCCACTCCCAGTAATCTATATTACCTAGAGAATTACTTGTAAATTGAATATTCTCATTAAGCGGAGCCTGTATCTTATCAGCATAAATCGAAGCAATGATATTATTTTGCCAACTTAGTAAAGGATATGTTCCCCCATCTAAAGGCATTTTCCATATATCTTCATTTCCGTTAGCACTTTCATTCTCGAAATCCCATCCTGCATCAAGATATGTTGAAAGAGTTTGCATCTCAACTGTTGTTAATCCTGTTCCTCCTCCTATACTTGTAGCTTGATTAGTGCTTTCAGTATCCCAGAAGGAGTTATTTACCTCAATATCTCTAGAAATGCCAACTAAGCCTCCAACCCTTGATTCACCACTTACAAGTCCAGTGGAATATGAGTTGCTGATAGTAGAACCAAAAAAGCTAGAACCAACTAAGCCTCCAACCTCTGAATCTCCACTTACTTGTCCGGTGGAATATGAGTTGCTGATATTTGTTCCATCAGCAAAACCAACTAAGCCTCCAACCCCTGATTCACCACTTACTTGTCCTGCGGAGTATGAGTTGTTGATAGTTAAATCAAAAGCAAAACCAACTAAGCCTCCAACCTCTGAATCTCCACTTACTTGTCCGATGGAGTATGAGTTGCTGATATTTGTTCCATCAGCAAAACCAACTAAGCC
>JAEKNW010000098.1 GCA_016838885.1 Candidatus Cloacimonadota bacterium | reverse complement strand
TTCAGGATTGTAGCATTTTCAGCAAATAAAACATACTCTTAATAGTATATTTATACTTGTAACTTTCTCTAATACAATTAATATGCTATAGTAAAAGTTGTATTATCACACAGTCTGCCCCCCAGTCCATAGTTCCCAGTTTCCATAAACCAAGAAAAAGGCTAAGCCTCGTTAGGTTTAGCCTTTTTAATTCTTAAATCATTAAACTCTTAAATTCTTAAATCATTAAATCATTAAATTCTTAAACAATAATTATTGTTTCGCAAATTTATCTAATTTCTCTTCAAAGAGAGCTTGTATTTCCTTCATTCTTGCTTCAGTTTCAGCTTCGTAGCGAAGGACTAAAACAGGGGTTGTGTTAGAGGCACGGCATAAGCCCCAACCATCTTTGAAGGTAACTCTAACTCCGTCGATAGCAATAGCTTCATATCCTTCAGCTATAAATTCGTCTCTGATTAAATCTACGATAGCGAATTTCTTTTCTTCAGGAACATGGTAATGAATTTCGGGAGTATTATACATTTTAGGTTGGTCTTCTAAGAATCTGCTGACAGGAATATCTTTCTTGGCTGCAATTTCAGCAAAGCGACAGCATACATAGATGGCGTCATCAAAGCCTAAGTATCGGTCTCCTAAGAAGACATGACCTGACATTTCTCCACCGACTTTAATACCAAGTCTTTTCATCTCATTTTTGATGTTAGCATGTCCAGTCTTATACATAAGAGGCTTGCCACCGTGTTTAGCAATATCATCATAGAGATTTTTGGAGCATTTGACATCAGCGAGGACTGTTTGTCCCGGATTTTTTTCTAAGTAATCACGGGCAATGATATTAAGAATTTGGTCTCCATAAAGCATATTACCTTTCTCGTCAATAACTCCGATTCTATCTGCATCGCCATCTAAGCCAAATCCGATATCAGCTCCGATTTCTGCAACTTTAGCAATAAGGTCTTTATTATTTTTGAGAACAGTTGGGTCTGGGTGATGATTTGGGAAGGTTCCATCTGGTTCGCAGTAGATTTCAGTAACATGGCAACCTAAATCTCTTAAGATGTTAGGTAAGAATGGCCCACCGGCTCCGTTTCCGCCATCAACAACAACTTTAAGAGGGCGTGTCATCTCAATATTATCTACTATATACTTGTGGTAATCAGGAATTACTTGTTGGTCTTCTTTGAAACTTCCTGAACCTGAAGCGAAATCACCTTTAGCAATTATTTCATAGATGTGTTGAATATCTTCACCGTAAACACTGGCAAGTCCGAGGTTAAGTTTAATTCCATTGTATTCAGAAGGGTTGTGACTTGCTGTAATCATAGTACCTGCATCAACTTTATAGTACCAGATAGCAAAATAGAGGATAGGGGTAGCAGCAAAACCAACATCAATAACATCAATCCCGGTTTCTCGTGCTCCTTTTACAAAAGCAGCTTTATAATCGGGAGTTGTTAATCTGGCATCACCGGCAATAACTAGAGTTTTCTTATCTAAATTTCTTAAATATGTACCGAAACCTTTACCGATTAGATATAAATTTTCTACACTAAGATCTTGATCCACAAGACCACGAATATCATATTGTCTAAAAATACTTCTATTAAGCATACTTATCTCTCCTTTGAATTTTCATAATATTTTTTGATATCTTCTTTAATTAAGAAGAAAGCTTTAGCTCTGTGGCTAATCTGATTTTTGTCTTTATCACTCATTTGGGCGTAAGTTTTCCCTGTTTCTTTTACTTCAAAAATGGAGTCATAACCAAATCCTGAATCACCCATTTCCTGAGAAGTTATCTGTCCGGGTACTATTCCTTCAGCTGTAGCGATTAGGCCTCTTTCATCTGCAAGGGCTACAACAGTTCTGAATTCAGCATATCTATCTTCTTTATCATTCATTTCTTTTAACATCTTTACTCTGTTATCCTGATAGCTACATTTTTCTCCGGCATACCGAGCTGAATAAACACCCGGTTCATTGTTCAAAGCTCGAACAAAGAGTCCGGTATCATCAGCAGCTGTTAGTAGTCCTGTATATTGAGCATTTTCGACAGCTTTCTTAATAGCATTCTCGGTTATGGTATCTTTGTCTTCAATAACATCAGGAGCATCAGGGAATTCATTAAGAGAGAGAATCTCATAGTCTCCCAGAATCTCCTTAATCTCTTTAATCTTATCTCTATTTTTTGAACCTATAAATATTTTCATTAACTTTTTTTCCATATCCATTTTCTTATTTTCTTGAGAACGTTTTTATCTATGAATTGATCAGACTTTTCTAAGAGGGTTCTTACTAAGACAATAATGTTTTCTTTACCAGTCCAATTCTCAATGATAACATTATCTTGGACATTATTAAGCAAATTATCAAGAGCGAAAATTACCATGAACAAATCATCTGTATATCCTATAAAGGGAATAAAATCAGGGATTATATCGATAGGGGAGATGATGTAGGCAAGTACTGCAGCAAGAAAGGCTTTCTTACCTAAAGGAACTCTTTTATCAGCAATTAATCTACTTACTAGCATGAATAAATCTGGTAAAAGCATCAGGTATTGAGCAATTTCATATCCTGCTTTTCCAGTTCTTTTTTTAGTCCACTTATCGATAGTAGCTCTCATCTTCTCATAGAATTTGAACTTTTTATCTCCTAATAGCCTAATCTCTTCGAAATCTTTTTTGTTAAAGTCACTTTCAGAACATTCTATTACTTCTTCTACTTCATCAATCTTTTCCTTATCCATAAATCCTCCGTTAAGATTGCTTAGATTTTTTCTAATTCATCTCTCAATTTGGCAATTAACTCATCGTCTTCTATATCAGGATGCCACTCTTCATAATCATCGATTATCTTAGCACCGCGGATATGGTCTTTCATCTTTGAGTTAATAGTCATGGTAATTATTTCTTTAAAGGCCTTCTTATATTCATTTTTTGCATCAGCTTTGGCAATAACAATTCCAAGAGAACCAATCAACTCGGTAAGAAGATTGGACTCCTTCTTTAAATGTAATTCTCTGTAAGTATAGAATTCTAAGAAAATTCTATAAGCTTCAACTCCCTTAAGTCGGTTTTCTTCGCTTAAGAAGTTTTTTCCAAGTTGTGGAATATCATAATCAGTATAAACTTTTTTTCTCTTAACAGATGTTAAAACTTCGTAAGCATGGAAGATCATAGTAATAATTTCAGGTCTAAAAACTCGAAAATCGTTAAGTAATCTTTTGGCTTTATTGCGTTTAAGATATTTGGCTTCATTTCTAAAGACAGAATAGCTATTATCACTCAAGACCCATCCTGGGATTATCTCATTGTAGGCAGGAGGAATATCTGGCTGGGGTGCAAAGGGATGACTGATTAAGGAGAAGGGAAACTCTACTTTTTGAGGAAGTGTTGTTACTCCGGTAGCAATAATAGAATAGGCTGATTTCCTATAGTCTGCAGGAAATTTGATGTTACAACCTAATCCATAAAAGAGACCTTCTCCGGCAAAGAGTTCTTGATCAGGCAACTTAGAAGTATGATTAGAACCGACATTTGCTCCATAGCCTACATTACCTCTTCCTTCAATCCATAGACTGCCTATCAGCATAGATTGATGATGGAATCCGATAAAAGGACCTAAGATAGATGCTGTTACTTCTCCCTCCCCAATTACAGTATTGGGACCAATGATGCTACTTTGCACTTTACCATGTCTTTCTACACCTGAATACTCACAAAGAAGTGCCTTCTGCACTAAAGCCATGGATTCAACTTTTACTCCCCATTGACAGAGGGTTTGCTCCATAATCACACCATCTTGAATATGAGTTCTTTCATCAGGTTCGGACAGAATAGTTGAATTAGCTATCTTTGTAGTATTCTCGATTATTGCATTATATCCAATATAGGAGTTAAAGATTTTACGGTTGTTGATAACTTTTGCTCCTGCTGAAATTATCCCAAAGGAGGAGGTAACACTATCCGCATAATCTTTGACTAAATCTAAATACTTATTATAAATACTCTCTTCTTTTTGTCCGGTAATGAGTTCACCTATGTAATTTATATCCTGTTCAGCATAGATAGGAATATCTCTCCCCCCAACTTCTGAACCCACTGAGATAGTTATTCCATTGCCGAAATTTGTGTTCTTATCTGCATAGATTAAATCATTTCCGACAGCAATGACATCCTGGCTAAGATAATATCTGCTAATGAGCTTATTGTCCTTAATTAAACTATTTGAATCAATAAACACGTCATTCAAGGTAGAGTTATAGATACCATTGGGGTGGTAGTAGTTATCAAATAAGCGAACCTCTTCACCTGAGTAATTTCCTAGAAAAACTCTTCCTGAAAAATAGTTATTGTGAATGAAATCAGTGGTGAATACCGGCTCAACGAAGACCTTTGGCCAATCAAGACACCTATTTCCCTGACTCTCTAACTTAGAGATTTCAATTTTAGATATAGGTCGGACTATCTTAGCTAACTCATTAGTAGAGAGGTTGTTCTCTGCTAACTCTTCTACTATGTTTGGTAAGTAGAATTTATCTCTAAAATTCGCAATTAATTTCTGTAAATCCATTATTTATCCTGTTAAAAAATTATTAATATCTTGGTTATCCTAATATCTTCTCAATTTCTTCTCTTTCTTTATCATATCCTTTCTTTCCCATCAAGGCATAAGTAGCAATTTTTCCTTCTTCAACCCCGGGCTGATCTAATGGATCAATCTCTAACAAGGCTCCGGTAAAGACAGTCATTATCTCATAGAGCATAATAAACTCACCTAAGTTCTTTTCGTTAATTTTCGGGAAAGTGATATTGCAGTTAGGTCGATCAGATTTGGAAAGAGCTATCTCTGTAGCTAATCTCTCAGTATTTAAAAGCTTGGATAGAGTTTGACCACCTAAGTAGTTAACTTCATCACGTTCAGGGTAGATGGAAGGGATATTATAATCATGTTTAAAGCTATCTACAGTGAGGAAAGTAGTTACTTTATCATTAGGTCCTTCACGATAAAGTTGGACTTGGGAATGCTGATCAGTTGTTCCTAAAGCTTTTACTGGAGTCTGTCCAACATAGACCTCTTCCTTGTCTAAATTATACTTCTTACCCAGTGATTCAGCCCAGAGTTGGCGATACCAATCTGCCATATCATACAAAGCATTTGCATAAGGCATCATAACTGAGATGTTCTTTCCTTCTTTCATATAAAGATAATGAGCTAAACCCATAAGATAAGCCGGGTTCTGATTAATATCTGAAGTAGCACATAAATCACGCATGGTGCCGGCTCCGGCTAAAAGCTCATCAATGTTTATACCCACAAAAGCGGAGCTGAGCAGGCCAACATCAGTCAGAACAGAGAATCTTCCCCCAACATTGTCAGGAACCTCAAAATCATAGTAGCCTTCACTTTTTATAACTTGACGCAGGAAACCCTTGTCTTTATCAGTAGTAACAACAATGTGCTTTTTATAATCTTTAGGGAAAGCTTCCTTGAGAATTTGGAGAATAATCAAGAACACAGACATTGTTTCTGCTGTAGTACCTGATTTAGTAACAACATTGAAAAGAGTTCTTTTTAGCTCAATTTGAGAGAGAATATCATAAACTAGGGTAGGGTCAACATTATCAGCAACATAGAGCTTCTTAGTTAAACCTTTTTCTATTCTAAGAGCAGAATAAAGAGCCTTATTTCCTAGAGCGGAACCACCTATCCCAAGTACTACTATGTTATCAAAATCTTGATCAATTTGAGAGATATAATTATTGATTCTCTCTGTGTTTTTCTCAGGAAGATTGTAGAATCCTAAGATATCTTCTTTTCTTTGTTTTAGGATAGATTGATGGGCTTTATCAATGATCTCTTGATAAGCTGTTAAATCACTATTTAATCCTGTTTTAATTAACTCATTCTGGAATAAATTGGTAAAATTGAAACTTAGACTCATGGTGTTACCTTCCTTATAATTTTTTCTATACTATCTGAATCTGTAAATAAATTGAAATTCTGTAACTCAATAACATCTTTATCCTGTAAATCTAAAACTCTTTTCTTTACATCTAAATAGGCGCTTGGGGCGATACTAAAAGTTGAAATCCCTAATGCTATTAGGAGAGGAATATACTTGGGAACAGAAGCCATGGCTCCACAAACAGAGATGGGGATATTATATTTATTAGCTGAATCAGCTGTGATTTTGATGAGGTTAAGAACTGCCGGATGGTGGGGGATATAGTAATCTGATAACATCTCATTAGTTCTATCGACAGAAAGAGTATATTGAATTAAATCATTTGTCCCAATACTGAAGAAATCTACTTCTTGGGCTAATTGTTCACTGCAAATAGCTGCTGAAGGAATCTCTATCATAACTCCAATTTCAATGTTTTCATCTACCTCATAGCCCTTGTTAATTAGGTTGCTCATCACTTTTTTAACAAAGGTCTTGGCTTTTCTATAATCTGACACACCCATGACCATAGGGAACATTATCTTGATTTTACCATAAATACTGGCTCGTAAAATAGCATTGATTTGAGTTCTGAAGATATTGGGATGACTCAAGGAGAAACGCAGTCCGCGATTACCTAAAAAAGGATTCTCTTCTTTAGCATAAGTAACGATGTTGGAGAATTTATCTCCGCCCAAGTCAAAGGTCCTGATAATTACAGGTTTGTTTCCCATCTTTTCTGCCATATCTTTATAGATTTTAAATTGCTCTTCTTCAGTCGGAAGTGTGTCCTTATCCATAAACAAAAATTCTGTTCTAAAGAGTCCTATCCCATCTGGAGCCAATGTAGCTGTATGAACAATCTCTTCAGGAACTTCGATGTTTATCTGTAAATTAATTCTTTTATCTAATATTTTGTTAGGAGTAACCTCGATTAAAGAGAGGAGGTCTTCCTTATGTTTATTGAGTTTTGTTAATTTCTCACGGTATTGCTTCAAAATTTCAGGTTCAGGATTAATAATTATCTTACCTTGGTCCCCATCTAAAATAATTAAATCATTATTCTCTATTTGAGTAAAGAGGTCAGGAATCCCCACAATACAAGTTAAATCAAAAGAACGGGCAATAATGGCATTATGAGATGTTTCTGAACCTTTTTCTAAATAAAAACCTTTGACTCCTTCACGAGCTAAATGAATAATTTGGCTAGGAGTTGTAGTATAGAAAATAGGGATATCTTCACGATTGAATCTATTCTGTTTGAAACCTTTACGGCCAATCAGAATATTCAAAATACGGTGGCTGACATCTGTGTAATCGATGGCTTTCTGAGCAAAGAAATCATTATCTAAACTCTCAAAATAAGCAGCTACTTTGCTAAAGTGTTGATGTATTGCTTGTTCAAGACCTATTAAATTCTCATGCATTAACTTAACAACTTCTTCTTTCATCTCCGGGTCTTGTAATATCATTTTGTGAGAATCAAAAATCTCCTGATTTGCTTTATTTACTGAATACTCGTCAATTAAGTTATCCGTGTCTTTGATAACCTCTTCAAGAACTCTTTCTAACTTATTGATTTCTTCTTGAACTTGCTGCTTCTCAATATCTCTCTTCTTAATCTCTAATCTTTTTTGTTTAATAATTTTTGCTTTACCAATGGCAATTCCGGGGGCTACAGATATTCCTTTTAATACTTTCATTCTGTTTCACCAAAGCGGTCATTGAATAGGTTTTCTATCTCTTTTAATAAATACTCTTCATCCGGACCATCAATAAATAAATTCAATTCTGATCCGCATTCAGCAGCTAACATCATTACCCCCATGATACTCTTCCCGTTGACCTTCATCCCCTCTTTCTCAATATGAAATTCTGAACGGTATTTAGTAGCTACTTTTACTAACATTGCTGATGGTCGGGCATGCAATCCCAACTTATTCTCTACTTGTATTGACTTTTCAATCATCTTTGAAATCCTTTAATCAGCTGTTATTGTTCTGACTGATATTAATCTTACGCAATAATGATTTTCTCTTAATCTCTTCCTGAATTTTACTAGTGTAATCTTCAGCTGCATCATAACCATAATTCTTCAAAATGAAGTTCATCGCTGCTACCTCTACAATTACAGACACATTCTTACCGGGCGAAACAGGTAAATAAATTATTGGAATATTTACCCCAAGATGCTCAACAAAGTTATTAATCAAGCCTATTCTTTCATAATCCATATTCTCTCGCCAAGGCATTAACTCAATCTGCATATCTATTCTTAAATTCTGTCTAACCCGCTGAATCCCAAACATCCTCTCTACATTTACTAATCCAACCCCTCTTATCTCCATAAAATGTCCAAAATCCTTGGCTGGATAACCCCAAAGATTATCATCAATTACTGTGATTTTTACAGTATCATCTGAGACAAGACTATGACCTCTATGAACTAAGTCAAGAGCACATTCACTTTTGCCAATTCCACTCTTACCTGTTAGCATGATACCAATCCCATACACTTCTATTAGGGTAGCATGAATAGTCATTTCAGGCGCGAATAACTTATCCAAATACTTTGATAGGGTATGATAAAGGTTTATTGTCGAAAGTCTTGTTGAAAAAACAGTTATACTCATCTCATTAGCTAAATATTCTACTATATAAGGTAAAGTTAAACCTTTTGTTACAATAAGACAGGGTATCCTATAAGTAAACATACTTTTAACTCTTTCATAGATTTCATCTTCAGTTAGAGATTGCAGATAGCGAATCTCGGTCTCACCAAATACTTGAATTCTATCCGAAGAAAATCTATTTAAAAAACCGGCTAAAGCCAAGCCAGGTCTATTAATATGAGGTGAAGTAATGCTATTATTAAGCGTTTTTTCATCTGTAATAAGACTCAAGGCAAACCTGTTTTTATTTAAATCAAAAAAATCTTTTAAAGTAATCTCTTTCATTAGCTTAGTACCGTTAGTAATGAGGGTGTACTCAGCAAGCACACCCTCTATGGTTAAATATTATGGTTGTAAAAGTTTAAAATGGGTTTCATCTTTTTTGACTAAAACATTGATTCTATCAGTCTCAACATTTTTAAAAATGAAATATTCTTTCTTTTGTGATTCAAATTGGATTAAAGCCTCATCAACAGTTAGGGTGTCAGGAACAACTCTTTTTGTTTTTACTAATTTGTGTTCTTCTGCTGCGATACCTTTTTGATAGAGTGCTGCTCTAGAAAAGTAAGGATCAAAGTTATCCTTCAAACTTTTTTTGTGATGATCAGTAACTTTATCTTTTAGTTTCTTAATTTGGGCTTCCATCTTTTCGATAGTATCATCAATAGCAATATACATGTCCATAGCCTCGCTATTACTCTGCAATGTAAATTTAGAAGCATGCAAAACAACTTCGCATTGATTCCTACTGGACTCTACCGCAAGGGTAACATGAATAGTAATAATATGATCAAAATATCTTTTGAGTTTGATCAAACTTTCTTCAACATAGTCTCTGATTGCATTAGTTAATTCGAAATGGCGAGCAGTTATTGTAATATGCATAAAGCCTCCTACTTGGTTATATATTGTTGTATTCTTTCTGCATGGTAAGAGCTTCTAACCAGAGGGCCGGATTCAACAAATATGAAGCCTAGCTCTTCACCATATTTTCTATAAATTTCAAAAATATCAGGATGAACATACTCTTTCACAGGGATATGTTCACGACTTGGTTGGAGATACTGCCCGATAGTAACAACTTGAACTTGATGTTCATATAGATCATTAAGTAGTTGCTTAACTTCATCTTCAGTCTCTCCTAATCCTACCATGAAACCACTTTTTGTGATAATTTCGGGATCAATCTCTTTTACTTTCTTTAATAATTGAAGAGATCTACGATAATCAGCCATTGGTCTCACTTGGGGATATAATCTGGCAATTGTTTCAACATTGTGATTCAGAACTGTTGGTTTAGCATCAATAATTGTCTGAAGGGCTTCCCAGTTTCCTTCTAAATCGGATATAAGGGTTTCTGTTGTTACACTGGAAGGGCAGGTATTATGAATAGCTTCTAGTACTTCAACAAATTGTGATGCTCCTCCATCAGGTAAGTCATCTCTGGTAACAGTGGTAACAACGATATGCTTAAGTTTTAATTCTTTAGATAAATCGGCAATGTGTGAAGGTTCTAAAGGATCAGGAGCTAGCAAAGCTTTATTCTTTTCAACTGCACAAAATCGGCAATTTCTAGTGCAAACTTCCCCTAAAATCATAAATGTGGCTGTCCCACGATTAAAACATTCACCTTGATTTGGGCACCTTGCTGAATTGCAGACAGTATGGAGATTAAATTTTGACAGATATTGTCTTATTTTGTTTGCTTGTTCATTACCTAATCTATTAGCTTTCAACCACTCAGGCTTTCTAAGTTTATTCATCGACATTACCAACCTCTAATTTATATTTATATTATAATCAAATTTTATGAACTGACAAGGAAATTGTGTCCTCAATTGACTCCATCACAATTTCTGAAAGAGTAGGATGGGCAAAGACAATTTTATCAACATCATGAATAGTAGCACCTTTGCCTATTAAGATGCCACCCTCGGCTATAAGCTCAGAAGCTTGCAATCCGATAATATGCATCCCAACAATTTTCTGACTTTTAGCATCAGCAATAGTCTTTGCAAAACCGAAAGTATTTCCCATACCCATTGCTTTACCACTGGCAGTATAAGGGAACTTTCCTACTAATATCTCACCAAATCTATCTTTAGCTTGCTCTTCTGTTAAGCCCACAGAAGCTACTTCCGGATTAGTAAAAGTACATCTGGGCACATTTTCATAAATAATTGGCTCAATATCATGAGGATTTTCTTCTAACTCGCTCTTGATTAACTCTGCGACCAGTAATCCTTGTTTTGATGCAGTATGAGCAAGCATCTGTTTGCCATTCAAATCACCGATAGCATAAAGATTCTCTACTCCGGTTCGCATAAATTCATCAACAATAATGGATCCTTTATTTCTTTCTAAATCTATATTTTGAAACTCTATCTCACAGCGTGAGGAGCGACCAATAGAAACTAAAACCTGGTCAGCTTCAATACTCTTATCATCTGTAAGAGTTAATTTAACTCCGGTATCAGTCTCTTCATAACTCTTAACGCCTTTGTTTAGGATAAGTTTCATTTTATTTCGTTTAAAGGCCATGCCAATTCTTTTAGAAATCTCTTCGTCCTCTCCGGCAAGCAGTCTAGGTAAGAATTCAATAATCGTAACATCGCTTCCTAATTGCTGGAAAATTGAGGCAAACTCACAACCGATTACACCCCCACCAACTACAGCTAGAGATTTTGGTAACTCTTTTAGTTGCAAAATATCTTTGGAGCTAAGAATCTTTTTGTGGTCGAACTTCATAAAGGGTAATTCAGTTGGTTTAGAGCCGGTAGCAAGAATAACAAAGTCTGCTGTAACTTCTTGGGCTTCTGAAGTAATATAGAAGATATCATCTTTTTTAGTGATTTTAGTTACCAGAGAATTTATCAGCGGTAAGTCCAGTTTTTTGAACATAAATTCAATACCCCCGACTAATTTCTCAACTACATCATCTTTTCTTTTATAGATTTGAGAGAAGTCAATCTTGGGATTATCTAAGTTTATCCCGAACTCGTGAGCCTCTTGAATTTCAGTGAAGAGCTCAGCTGTTTTAACTAGAGTCTTGGTAGGGATACATCCCCAATTTAGACAAACTCCACCTAACCTTTCTTTTTCGAATAGCACTGTTTCAATTTTATATTGTTTTAGTCTTAACGCGGTAACATAGCCTCCTGGTCCACCGCCAATAATGGCTACTTTAAAGTGTTTCATTAATCTCTCCTTAATCGACTATTTAGTATATTTAGTTCATCACGATATTTTGCAACAATTCTTCTTGATACGTTTAATCCGTCATCTTTTAACATTTTAACAATATCTTGATCAGTTAGAGGTTTAGATTTTTCTTCAGCATCAACATATTTTTGAATAAAAGTCTTCACTTTTTGGCGTGAAATTGATTCAAAGTTGTTATCAATACCTGCTGTTGAGGTAAAGAATTTCTTAAGGGGATAGATGCCGAAAGGAGTATCAGCGTATTTATCTTTCACAACACGAGATATTGTTGATTCGCTTACTCCGATATCTTCAGCAATTGAAGAGTAATTCAAGGGAAGAAGGACCCCGGTTTGATTATAAAAGAAATCATATTGATGTTTAATTATTGAGTTCATCACTCTCTCTAAAGTTCTTACTCGCATATACATAGATTTAATTAGGAATTTAGCTGAATTGATTTTATCTCTCACATAATGAACTGTTTCTTTATCCACATTAGCAGAGTTTATAAGTTTTCTATAACGGGAATTAATGACTAAATTAGGGGAATATGAGTCATTTACGATAACTAAAAATTCATCTCCAATCTCTTTTACAATAACATCTGGTGTGATATATTTGTCATGACTTTCCACTAATCTTAGGCCTGGCTTGGGGTCAAGTTTTGATATTTGATCCCGTAAAAAGGTGATATATTCAAGGGATACTTGATATTTAGCTGCTAATTTTTGATATCGTCTGTGGATTAAATCTTCAAAATCGTCTAGGAGAATATTGACCAAAATCTTATTCTCTTTCTGTTCGTCATCTAACTGAGATACTAAGCATTGAGGCATATTACAGGCGGTTAAACCTCTAGGATCAAGTCCCATGATTATTTCATGAATCTCTTCAGCACGTTTTAGATTGATATCATATATTTCGGCTACTTCTTTGATAAAATCAACATCTCGAAGAAAACCATATTGATCAACAGAATCAATCAGATAAGTCGCAAATTCATATTCATCTTCGGACATGGGGTAAGAATAGAGTTGAAGCAGATATTCTGCCATCTTGTCCTCAGGAGCTCTTAAATATTTCTCATAGAGGGCCCCATCTTCATCATCTTTATTATAAGTATAATCCTTATTATGACTAGTCATTTGATGGAACTCATTCCATGAATCCAAAATTTCTGTAAGTTCCTGTGCCTCTTCTAGAGTCTTACTTACTTCATCACCTTCTTCTCCAATCTCTTTTTCAACAGTAGTTTCGTCATCCCTAATAATTTCATCATCGTTGTTAGAATCATCAATATCGCGCATCTCTAACAAGGGGTTTTTGGCTATTTCTTGTTTAAGATGAAGTTCTAACTCCATTAAGGGAAGAGTTAACATCTGCAAAGATTGAAGCATCTTTGGTTTAAGCGCTAATTCTTGCTTCTGTTTTATTGATAAAGTTTGGTTTAACATGGTTTATTTCACCAGGGTATTGCTCTGGAATCTATCTCCTAGATAGAGTTCACGAGCCTTAGGACTGTTAATTAACTCATTAGATGTGCCGGTTACCATTATTTGACCTTCAAAGGTTATATAAGCTCTATCGACTATCTTAAGGGTCTCCGTAACATTATGATCAGTAATCATTATCCCAATATTTTTGGACTTAAGTTTTAAGATAATATCTTGGATATCATTGATAGATATTGGATCAACTCCTGCAAAAGGTTCATCCATAAATAAGAAAGATGGATTTGTTACCAGAGATCTGGTAATCTCCAATTTTCTACGTTCACCACCAGATAGAGTATAGGCCTTTTGCTTAGCTACTTTGGTTAAGTTAAGCTCATCTAAATATTCTGCTAACATTGATTTTCTATCTTTTTTGGGAACATCAACAGTTTCTAAGATAGCTAAAATGTTTTCTTCAACAGTAAGTTTATGAAAGATTGAAGGTGCTTGAGCCAAATAGCCAATACCTAGCTGAGCTCTTTTATACATGGGTTTGTGAGTTATGTCAGTTTCATTGAAAAGAACCTTACCATGATTAGGCTTAGTTAATCCTAAAATCATGTAGAAGGTGGTCGTTTTCCCGGCACCATTCGGCCCTAAAATCCCGACAACTTCACCTTGTGAAATATTCAAGCTCAAATC
Source organism: Candidatus Cloacimonadota bacterium (assembly GCA_016838885.1). Lineage (GTDB taxonomy): Bacteria > Cloacimonadota > Cloacimonadia > Cloacimonadales > JAFGVF01 > JAEKNW01. The sequence goes on along the minus strand of JAEKNW010000098.1, from coordinate 1,036 downwards.
GTTGACTACTCTTCGCTTGCCGTATATTTTTACTAAATTCTTTGCTTCTATATAGTTTTTTGTTTTATCCATAAGCATAAAATAATGACTTTTAGGATACTTGTCAAGAAATTTAAGCAATTTTTTTTCCAAAAATAGAAAAATATTGATGTTTCTTCTCATAACTGTAATTTAGCTAAGAAAATAAGAGAAAAAATGACTTGCTTGAAGTTATCAAATTCTAACTTTGTGATAAAAAAAGAGAGAATCTATCCAGGTGTTTTCGCTAAAGCTACGCCAACCCAGGCAGATTACACTAATTACACGAAGAAGAAGAAGAGCTTTAGCCACGGAATAACACAGATAATCACGGATAAGAAAGAAGAAAACTTAGCCACCGAACACACTGAATACACCGAAAAGAAGAAAGAGAATCCTTAACACAGAGTTTCACAGAGTTTTAAGAGAGAAGAAGAAGAGCCTTCACACGAATTAACTCGAATTAAAACGAATTAACACGAATTAGCTTTTGAGAATATATACAGAGACTGAGCCCGTACATCTTCAATCCCCTCTTAATCCCAGAGGGATGTGCAAGAGGGGTGGCATCGAAGATGACGGGGTGTTTCTTTCTTCAATCCCCTCTTAATCCCAGAGGGATGTGCAAGAGGGGTGGCATCGAAGATGACGGGGTGTTTCCTTCTTCAGTCCCCTCTTAATCCCAGAGGGATGTGCAAGAGGGGTGGCATCGAAGATGACGGGGTGTTTCTTTCTTCAGTCCCCTCTTAATCCCAGAGGGATGTGCAAGAGGGGTGGCATCGAAGATGACGGGGTGTTTCTTTCTTCAATCCCCTCTTAATCCTAGAGGGATGTGCAAGAGGGGTACATCATACGAAGCTTCCTACTTCGCTAAAGCTATGTAGGATTTATTAGCGAAGTATGATGCCTCGTTAGAGGTGGGGTGTTAATTTCCCCGCAGGGGATTAAAGATAACCTAGCTTTTTTAAAAGCCAGGTTGTGGAAGCAGGGGTGCTTCCACTCCATAGCACCTGCTGCC
>JAEKNW010000097.1 GCA_016838885.1 Candidatus Cloacimonadota bacterium | reverse complement strand
GGCTATTTTCAATAGCCTTGCGGGCAAGATGCCCGCTTCCCCAGTTATTAAAGGCTATTTTCAATAGCCTTGCGGGCAAGATGCCCGCTTCCCCAGTTAGAACGCTCCCCAGTTAGAACGCTCCCCAGTTATTTTTAACATTTAATATTGACAGTTTTGTAATAAAATGATAATTTTGAATAGATAAAATAAAGGAGGTTAAGATATGTGTTTCACAGTTGAAGAAGAGCTAAAAGGTTGGTACAAAAGAAGTGGCATCCCTCATTATGATTGTGATAAAGTTTATCAGTCTATAACTTTGAGATTACACGATTCAGTACCACAACATGTTATTGAACAATGGAAAGATGAACTATACTTCGAAAAACTATCGTCTAAGGATAGCAAAGCTTATAGAGATCTACAACGTAAGATATTTACTTATGAAGATAATGGATATGGTGAGTGTTACCTAAAGATTCCAGCAATTAAAAAAATCGTTGAAGATGCTTTCAAATATTTTGATAAAGTAAAATATGATTTAATTGAGTATGTAATTATGCCAAATCATGTTCATGTGTTAATTTTACCATATCAAGGACAAAGCTTACCTGCTATAATTCATAGTTGGAAGTCCTTTACTGCCAAAAAAGCAAATAAGATTTTAAATCGTACAGGTAAATTCTGGATGGAAGATTATTATGATAGGTATATTAGGGATGTGAATCATTTTGATAAGGTAGTTAAATATATTCGGAATAATGGTAAAGAAAAAGGGAGATAGAATCTTTTTACTGGAAACGCGATTGTTAGCTATGAATAACTGGAGATTTCTTATTTCACTGGGGAAGCGGGCATCTTGCCCGCACCAAGCACCAAGGTGCTTGGAAAATAACTGGGGAAGCGGGCATCTTGCCCGCACCAAGCACCAAGGTGCTTGGAGAGTTCTTATTTCACTGGGGAAGCGGGCATCTTGCCCGCACCAAGCACCAAGGTGCTTGGAGAGTTCTTATTAAAGGCTGTTTCCAACAGCCTTGCGGGCAAGATGCCCGCTTCCCCAGTTATTAAAGGCTATTTTCAATAGCCTTGCGGGCAAGATGCCCGCTTCCCCAGTTATTAAAGGCTATTT
>JAEKNW010000096.1 GCA_016838885.1 Candidatus Cloacimonadota bacterium | reverse complement strand
TGTTGATTTTGATTAATAATGATTCCAAGTCATTAGGTATAGGGAAAATATGCAACTTTTTTTTACTTATTTTTTTTCTACTGCATTATTTGGGTTTAAGAACTAATATAGAGTATGATATTGAACAAAAAAAAGTCATTATAAAAAAGATTTGCGAAATAGAAAAGCATATCAAAAGGTCAAAAAGTAATATAGATAGAAAGGGATCTCTAAACCAATCTTATAAAGAGAACTGTTCTAAGATAATTCAATTATTGCAAGAAGAAGAACAGGAATTGAACATCTTAGAAAACTCAATCAAAGAACAATTTATCAAACTTAATACTAGTGAACCGCAAAGAGATAAGACTCTTCCTCAGTTATTTATGAAGAAGAAGAGACTATTACAAGAATTGGATGACCTAAATCAAAAAATTGAAAGTGAAACCCAAAAAATAGTAAAGGACTCTTTAGTGATAGCTACAACAGTTACTAAAAGCTATACTGATAAATATATTGATTCAATGAAGTATGATGTGATAATTGTTGATGAAGCAAGTATGGTACCAATGCCTATGCTATTTTGGGCAGTTTCAAAATCTCGTGAAAGGACGATAATTGTCGGGGATTTTCTACAACTACCGCCCATTTGTCTTTCTGAGTATAACCCAAACTTTAAAAAAAATATTTTCGATGAATTAAAAATTTCGAATATTGAATTAGCAGAAGTTAAGACTAAGCTGTTAAATACTCAATATAGGATGAATCCTGATATTGCACAGATTATAAATGACCATTTTTATAAGAATAGATTAAAGAATTCTGATACAGTGAGAAAAAATGTCTTTATAGATGATATTAGTAATGATAACTCTTTAATGTTCATCGATACATCCTTAGATAATCCTATAGCCACGAATATAGTACCGAGAAGTAGAGTTAATCTCTATCATGCTTTATTATGTATTAGTATTGCAAAAATGGTAATCAAGAGGTTAAAACCCAGCGAATCGATTGGTATATTAACCCCTTATAATAAACAAGCTAAATTAATAAATAAAATCTTGTTAGATGAAAAACTCAATGATGCTTATGATATAAAAGTAAATACAATTCATAGTTTTCAGGGTGGTGAAGAAACAGTGATAATATTTGATTCAGTCGAAGGAAATGGATTAAAATCAAACTGGTCTATGCTAAATAATGAAGATTATTCTGAGTGTTCAAACTTGTTAAATGTTGCGATAACCAGAGCTAAAAGCAAACTTTACATAGTTGGGAACTACGATTTTTTTAAGAATAATTACCCAAGAAATAGTTATTTTAACAGGATTGGTCTAAATTTGATAGAGAGTGGGAGACATACTTATTCAAAAAAGATAGGCTCATCTTTAGGAATTAATTTTGATACTTTAGGAAAAAAACAAAAGATGCCAGAGAATATCCTAAATGATATAAATTTGGCAGAAAAAGAAATTATCATTATCTCTTCTGCTCCAACATTAAGAGGAGTCCAGAATTTACAGAAATCTCTGAAAAAACTAGATGAAGATATTTCAATAAATATAATGATAAACAAATATAGCAAAGAAAATAAAGGAGAATTTTACGAAATTGCTGAATATATTATAGTTTCAGGATATAAATTTAAAATAATTGATAAAGATAATCAGAGTAATTTAATATTCATAGATAGAAAAATTCTTTGGTTTGGAGCTTTCGACATATTAGGACTAGAGGATACTAATCAATTTTTTAGAGTTGAATACCCTCTATTTATCAAAGAGTTAATAAATTTGATGAGATTAGATGATATCATAAAAGGGATAAATGGGGAAAAATGCCCAAAGTGCAAGAGCAATTATATTGAAACTCGTGTTAACCACAGAAATAAACAATTATATCATGCATGTATATCAACAAAATGTGGTTATACAAAAAGTCTCTAGTTACCAAAAATAATCCTTGACTCAATATATCAAAATTTTAATAATTTTTAGATATAGTATATAAATAGAAAAAAGACATTCAAAGGTTAGTTAATGATAAAAACATTCAATAATAAAACGGAAAAGGTTGGGGATGATTTAAGGCTATTAATCAAAAAAGATAGCAAAGTAGAGATAGCAGCTCATATCTTTTCTATTTATGGTTATGAATATCTAAAAAAAGAGTTAAGTAAGGTAGCAAAGTTCAATTTCATCTTTACTGATCCTACATTTATTGAAGTGGATAGAAGTAAGAAAGAACTCAAGCAATTTTTGATGACTAAATCTATAAGGCAAAAATCAGTTAGTGGATCTGAATTCGAAATAAACCTTAAGAACAAACTTCAAGGTCGTTTGATAGCTCGTGAATGTAGAAAATGGATAGAAGTGAAGGGAACATTTAAAAGCAACAGAGGGAATAACCTGATTCAAGCTCAGACTATTGTGGAAAATGGAGACCAAGCTTCTGTTTATATAGGGATTAATGAATTTTCATCTACCGGATTAGGATATGAGAAGGATAATGCTATTCTGAATCAGGTTATTAGAATAGATGATTATGCTACTAGCAAGCACTACCTGAAAAGTTTCACTGAAGTATGGAGTAATGATGATTTATTAGAAGATGTTACTGAACAAGTAGCTAGCTATATTACCAATTTATATAAAGAGAACTCACCTGAATTTATCTATTACTTAACACTTTTCAATATTTTTGATGAGTTTTTGGAAGATATTTCTGAAGATGAGCTTGCCAATGAGAAGACAGGCTTTAAGGATTCTGAAACATGGGAGACTCTTTATGATTTTCAGAAAGATGCAGTTTTAGGGGTTATCAACAAATTAGAAAAGCACAATGGTTGTATTCTTGCAGACTCAGTGGGTTTAGGTAAGACTTTTACAGCTTTAGGGGTGATGAAGTATTATCAAGAGAGGAATAGGACAATTCTTGTTTTGTGTCCTAAAAAGCTAGGTGATAACTGGCGAACTTTCTTAAACAACTATGAAGATAATCCTCTTTTAAATGATAGGTTTAATTATGATATCTTATATCATACTGATTTATTAAGGGAAAGTGGAGAGTCAGGCGGTATAGATCTATCTAGAATAAATTGGTCCACTTATGATTTAGTGGTGATTGATGAGTCTCACAACTTCCGCAACAACAATCCTCGTAAGGATAGAATGACCAGGTATCAAAAGCTTTTACAGGATGTGGTAAAGTCTGGGGTAAAGACAAAGATTTTAATGCTGTCAGCGACTCCTGTTAATAACAGATTTACAGATTTGAAAAACCAATTAGCCTTAGCTTTTGAAGGGCAAACTAATGTTATAAATTCATCTTTAGAATTAGATAAATCAGTAGATACTATTCTGAAAAACGCTCAGACTATTTTTAATGAATGGTATAAACTTCCTATCTCAGAGAGAACAAGCAAAAAGCTTTTACAGGAGTTGAATAACAATTTTGATTTCTTCAAATTATTAGACAGCGTTACGATTGCCAGATCTAGAAAACACATAGAGAAGTATTATAATATGCAGGAAATTGGTAAATTTCCTAATCGCCTAAAACCAATAACCATCCGAGCTAATATCACAGATATACCTGGCTTCATGGAGATAAATGAACTCTACGCTGAGCTATCAAAATTAAATATGTCCATCTATTCACCTATGCTCTATATCCTTGATTCAAAACATGATTTTTATAGTGAACTTTATGATACCAGATTAAATAAAAATGTTAAGTTTACCCAATCTCAACGTGAGGAGAGTCTGCAAAATCTCATGCGGGTTAATCTTCTCAAAAGACTTGAATCTTCAGTTGACTCTTTTAGGAAAACGCTAGATAAATTCATCAGAGGGATAGAAGGGACAATCAGGAAGATTGATGACTTTGAGAAAAGTGGAATAGACAGCTATACTGAACATAAGCAAGCTGAAGATCTTGATTTAGACCAAGATATTGATGAGTGGTTAGATGATGAATTTTCTATTGGTGCAAAAGTTAAGATAAATATTGCAGATATGAACACCACCGGTTGGAAAGATGATTTAGAATGGGATCTCTCTATTGCTAAATCCCTTTTAACTGAGATGAATAGAGTTACTCCCCAGTATGACTCTAAACTCAATGAACTTAAATCTCTAATTAGTCACAAAGTTGAAAAGCCAATTAATCCCGGTAATAAAAAAGTGCTAGTATTTTCTGCTTTTGCCGATACCGTAGATTATCTTTATGAGAACTTAGCTCCCTATTTAAAAAGAGAACATAAGCTAGAATCTGCCAAGATTACGGGTTCAGATAAAAATAAGACAACTTTGAAGATAAAGAACTCTTTTAATAACCTCTTAATTAACTTCTCTCCTCTCTCTAAAAGCAGAAGGGATAACAGCAAAGCTGAGATAGATCTTCTATTTGCTACTGACTGTATTTCTGAAGGGCAGAACTTACAAGATTGCGATACTTTGATTAATTATGATATTCATTGGAATCCTGTAAGAATTATTCAACGCTTTGGTAGAATAGATAGAATTGGCTCCATAAATAAAGATATTCAATTAATCAACTTCTGGCCTCAACTCTCCTTAGATGATTATATCAATCTTAAAAATAGGGTAGAGCAGAAGATGTACATGGTGGATGCAACAGCTACTGGTGAAGATAATGTTCTGACTAATGAATCATCGGACTTACTTTTCAGAAAGAAGCAGTTAGAACGCTTACAAACAGAAGTCGTAGATATTGAAGAGATGGATTCCGGTGTCTCTATCACAGACTTAGGTCTTAATGATTTCAGAATGGATTTAGTTTCTTATATAAAAGAAAATGGGTCTTTAGAAAATGTGCCTAATGGCTTGCATTCTGTCTGCCTTAAAGATAATGACAAAAATATTGTTCCCGGGGTTATCTTCGTACTTAAAAACATCAATCAATCAGTTAATATAGATAAAAGCAACCAGCTGCACCCCTTCTATCTTGTCTATTTAGCTAAAGATGGACAAGTAATTTCTAATCACTTGAGTGTTAAAAATACCTTAGATATTTTGAGATTACTCTGTAAGGGTAAATCACAAGCAATTCCTCAAGCTTTTGAATTATTTAATGAAGAAACAGATGATGGTAAGAATATGGATAAATATTCAGATTTGCTAAATGGGGCTATTCAATCTATTCTTGATGTTAAAGACCAATCTGCTATTGATTCTCTTTTTACAGCAGGGGGGACTTCAGCCTTAACCAGCCAGATTAAGGGCTTAGAAGACTTTGAACTCTTAACCTTTATTGTGGTTAAATAAGATGGAAATTAAATTAAACTTACCAAAATCAGCCTATTTTAATAAATTTATTCCCAAGAGTAAATTCTATGAAAAAGCAGGGATAAATTCAAAGTTACAAGCTGAGTTTGTTGATAAAATTCAAAGAATTACCTGGAAGTATAAACTAGCTGAGTCTACTATTAATATTGCCAAAACTCAGCAAGTTCAAGAAATTCAAATATTTGAAGTCCAACTAAAAGTCATGTATCAACCTAAACAAATCTTAAAGGCTATTGATAAGGCAATACCCTATCCAATTCTTTATATTCTAACCTATCAAGAAATGCATGCTTATGCTATAGCTTATAATGATGATTATATTGGGAATAAATACTACTTTTCAGACTGGGATCAAGAAATAAACTTTGACTTTTCCGGTCTTGACTTAGAGAAAGTCTATCAGAAAATAGTAAGGGCTTTATTAGATTATGATGATGCTAATCAAGAAGTTAGGCAGGCTATTAACTATGATTATGAAATATCTAATATTCAAACTAGAATAGATAAATTGACTTTAAAGCTGAAAAGAGAAAAACAGTTTAATAAAAAGGTTCAAATACAAAAAGAACTTATTGAAGAAGAAAAAAAACTAACCAAGTTAAAGGGATAAATTATGGAAAAATTAAAGATGCAAACCCCCAATAAGATAGAAGAAAATTTGAAGCAAATTGCCAAGCTCTTTCCTCATGTCATTACAGAAAACAAGGACCAAGAAGGTAATATCACCAAGGCAATAGATTTTGACCTCCTAAAGCAAAGCCTATCCTCTGTCTTAGTAGAAGATGATGCTGAACGCTATCGACTTGACTGGCCTGGTAAAAAGGCTTCTCTGCTAAAAGCTAACACTCCCATTAATAAAACCTTGAGACCCTGTCGAGACGAGAGTGTAAATTTTGACACTACGGAAAATCTCTACTTAGAAGGTGATAACTTTGAAGTACTTAAAACATTGCAAGAAAGCTACCTCAACAAAGTTAAGATGATCTACATTGACCCTCCCTACAATACAGGTAAGGACTTTGTCTATACAGATAAATTCAAAGTAGATAAGGATGAGTATGAAGAGGAGATAGGTCTTTTTGATGAAGAAGGTGGCAGACTCTTCAAAAATACAGATACTAATGGCAGATTTCACTCAGACTGGCTGTCTATGATGTATGAAAGACTTATTGTTGCCCGTGATTTACTCAAAGATGATGGCGTTATCTTTATCTCTATTGATGATAATGAAGTCCATAATTTAAGAAAGATTTGTGATGAAGTTTTTGGGGAAGAAAATTTATTAGCAGAAATTATTTGGAATAGTGGTAGGACTTCATCAGGGCATTATACAAATGAAAATGAGTATATCATTGCTTTTGCTAAAAATAAAGAGAAATTATCATATTTCCTTTTTACAGGTGATGAGGTTATTTCTGACAGAGTTACAAAAAGACCTTCAAGTAAAAATCCAATAAGTGAAATTTCTTTCCCAGCTGGTATAGAATGTGAAAGTGAAGATAAAGTTTTTCCAGACCAATTTGGGGCTGCAGAACCAATAAAAGTGATAAAAGGGATTTTTGAAGTAAAAAATCGTAGGCTTTTGAATCCAGTTACACTATCTGGTGCATGGGCAATGAAAGACATGATTATTAGTTGGTTAAAGGGGAATGAGGTTATTGACCAGAAAGGACAAAGAGTTAAAAGATTTTATTTTAAAAGCAATGGAGTCCTCCAATACGAAAAAATTAAAAGTACAATTCACCCAAAAACAACGATTAATAATATACCAACTAAAAGAGGGTCAAGAGAACTACAAAGCATTTTCGGAATAAATTATTTTGATTTTCCAAAACCTTCTCAACTTATTATGGAATTATTAAGACCTTGTTTATCTGATAATGATGTTGTGATAGATTTCTTCTCTGGCTCAGCCACCACAGCTCACGCCGTAATGCAATTAAATGCCGAAGATGGCGGAAACCGTAAATTCATCATGGTGCAACTTCCTGAAAAGACAGATGAGTCTTCTGAAGCTTATAAGGCAGGCTATCAAACTATATCTGATATTGGCAAAGAGCGTATACGTAGAGCCGGGAAGCAGATTATGGATGAGTTAAGAGCTGAGCGAGATAATTTGGCTGATAAGATGTTTGAAGATGAGAAGTTAGAGGAAATCCAAAGTAAGCTTGATAGTTTGGATATAGGTTTTAGGGTTTATAAAACAGATTCTTCTAATATGAAGGATGTCTTTTATCATCCGAATGACTATGAGCAGATGACAGTGGATGACTTAGTCTCAAATACTAAAGAGGATAGGAGTCCTGAAGACTTATTAACTCAAGTGATTTTAGAATTAGGTTTAGAGTTAAATCTACCAATAGAAAAGCAGAGAATAAAAAAGAACGATGTTTATTTTGTTTTACATAAGTCTTTGGTTGCTTGTTTTGATGATGAACTTGATTTTGACATAATAGATGAAATTGCCAAAGTTAAGCCTTTAAAGGTTGTCTTTAAGGATTCAAGTTTTAAAGATGATAAGGATAGGATAAATTTAGAATCTCGCTTTAAGAGATTATCACCAGATACTGCTATTAAGGTGTTATAAGATAATCTATCCACGAATTACACGAAGAAAATTTTTGCTATCCGCAAAAAGACGGAGAGACGGCGTGACGGGGTGATGGGGTGGTTATGCTTGCTTCGCAAGAATGAAGAGATAAAAGTGAAAAAAGAAAAGTGAGACTAACTAACTGGGAAGGTGGGCTTCCAGCCCGCATTAATTAAGAATAGAAAATGAATTTCGAACACACTGTATTCGAATTTGAAAATGTTGCAATATAGATTGTTAGCAAAGGTGTTTTAAAATGATTAATAAATTAGTTACAGAAATTAAAAGTGTTATCAACTCATCGAGAAATGAGGCAATTAGATCTGTTAATTTTGCCAGAGTCTTGATGTATCATAATATTGGTAGGATAATCGTTACTGAGTTACAGGATAATAATGAGAGAGCTGATTATGGTTCTTCATTGTTAAAAAACATTTCGGACTCTATTACACCTGAGTTTGGAAGCGGTTTCTCAGTTCGGATTTTAGAGCTTACCAGACGGTTTTACATGATCTTCCCAAATTCGAACGCACTGCATTCGAATTTGAATTGGACTCAATATAGACTATTAACTGTTATTGACAATAATGATAAGAGAGATTTTTATATAGCAGAAGCAGTAAAGAATAATTGGTCATCAAGACAGTTGGAAAGACAGATTAATAGTCACTTATATGAAAGACTGTTAATGAGTAATGATAAAGAATCTGTTTTGGCTGTAGCCAGAAATGTTAAGCATCCAGAGACTGCCAAAGAAATAATTAAGGACCCCATGATTTTAGAGTTTTTAGGATTAGAGAAGAAAGCTCACTATTACGAAATAGAGTTTGAGACAGCAATAATAAGTCACTTACAAGAATTTCTCTTAGAATTAGGTAATGGCTTCTCTTTTGTGGCAAGACAAAAAAGGATTCATTTAGAAGATGATAACTTCTTTATAGACTTAGTCTTTTATAATCGTTTATTAAAATGTTTTGTTTTGTTTGAGATTAAAAATCATAAATTAACTCATCAAGACCTGGGGCAATTGCAAATGTATGTTAATTATTATGATAGGATTGAAAAATTACCTGAAGAGAATCCAACTATTGGTGTCTTATTATGTGCAGATAAAAATGATACTATGGTTTCTTTTGCCTTGCCGGAAAATAATAACACTATTTTAGCAAGTTCTTATAAACTATATTTACCTAGTGAAGAGCAATTAATCAGTGAAATTAAAAAAGAAATAAATGAATTAGAAGAGAAAAGAGCTAATTATGAAACTAAAATTTAAGCAAACTCAATACCAAGCCGATGCTGCTAATGCAGTTATAATGTGTTTTCAAGGGCAGGAGAAAGGCATAAGAATAGAGACAATTGATCGTAGTAATCTTTTTGCCAGGGAAATCTTCTCTAACAAGAAGATTGAGTTAAACGATACAGATATTCTTAAGAATGTTCAGGAACTGCAAAAAGAACAGGGCTTGAAAGTAAATCCAAACTTACAAGGAAGAGAATTCTCTATTGAAATGGAGACAGGAACCGGTAAGACTTATGTCTATATTAAGACAATGTATGAACTCAATAAAAAGTATGGTTGGAGTAAATTCATTGTGATGGTTCCTTCTATTGCTATTCGAGAAGGAGTATTTAAATCCTTTCAGATAACAGAAGAACATTTCCAAGAACTCTATGGTAAACGCATAAGATACAATATTTATAATACCCAGAATAAATCTAACCTAACTAATATCAAGACATTTGCTGAAACCAGTAACATCGAAGTGATGATTATGAACTATCAAGCCTTTGCTACCAAAAGTAAAGAGTCTCGAAAAATTTATCAGAAGCTGGATTCTTTGCAATCTGAACGACCAATAGATATTATAAAAAGGGCTCGCCCGATAATAATAATAGATGAACCGCAACGCTTTGGTGAGAAAGCAGATAAGATTTTTAAGGAAAGAGTCTTCAATCAACTCTTTATTCTGAGATATTCTGCTACTCATAAGCCAGATAAAGAGTTTAATAAGATTTATAGATTAGATGCTATAGATGCCTTTAATCAGAAGTTGGTGAAGAAAATTAATGTTAAAGGTATTGAAGTTTTAGAAAATAAGGGAACAAACTCTTATCTCTTCTTAGATAGAATACAGGTAAGCAGGACAACTAGTCCGGTAGCTTGGTTAGAGTTAGAAGTAAAACAAGCAACTAGAATTACCAAAAAAATAATGAAAGTGGAAGAGAGGGATAGGCTTATTGATAAGTCAAATAATCTGGCTCAATATGATGGTTATGTTGTAAAAGAGATTAATGCCTTGAAAAATAGCATTACTTTCATTAATGGTATAGAACTATTTGTCGGGCAAACTCTAGGTCATGTTTCTGAAGACCATCTTAGGAGGATTCAGATTAGAGAAACAATTAAATCTCATCTTGATAAAGAGAAGGTTATGTTTTCAAAAGGCATAAAGGTATTATCTCTCTTCTTTATTGATGAAGTTAGTAAATATCGTCTCTATGAAGCTTCAAATGAGCTAAAAGGCGAGTATGCTAAGATTTTTGAAGAGGAATATAAAGCTGCCATAAGCGAAAGAGATGCTTTTGCTCTTGAATATAATAAGTATTTGGATAATTTACCTGCCGAACAAGTTCATAATGGTTACTTTTCTATAGATAATAAAGGGAAATTAATCAACTCTAAAGAGAAAAGAGGAGAAGATGGTTCTGATGATGTTTCAGCTTATGATCTTATCATGAAAGATAAAGAGAGATTGCTTAGTTTAAAGGAAGCTACCCGCTTTATCTTTTCTCATTCAGCCCTCAGAGAAGGTTGGGATAATCCTAATATCTTTCAAATCTGTACTCTCAAGCATAGCCAATCTACCATTAGTAAGAGACAAGAGATAGGAAGAGGATTAAGAATTTGTGTTAATTCTCAAGGCGAAAGAATGGATTCATCTGTCTTAGATAATGACTTCTTTAACATCAATACCCTTACTCTTATTGCCAGTGAATCTTATGATAACTTTGCCAGAGAATTACAAAATGAGATTATGAAATCACTTTCAGACAGGCCTATCAAGCTCTCACCTTCAGCCTTATTAAACAGGATTATTACTAATGAAAAGGGTGAGAAATATGAGTTTGATAATGATTCTGCCATGAACTTCATATTTGATCTTAAAATGAATGGTTATATTGATGATAAATACTTCATCACAGAAGACCTAATAAAAGATATTGAAGAAGAGAAGTTCCAAGTACCTGATGATATCAAAGCTTTCAAGCAAGAAGTTTCCAGGCTTCTTCAACAAATTTATCAAACTAAAAATTATACTCCTACCGGCGATGAACGAAAAAATAATATCAAAGAAACCATATTGCTTCCTAACGAAAACTTTGCCAAAAAAGAGTTTAAAGATTTATGGAATAAAATAAAAGTTAAGACTGTTTACGAAGTTGATTTCAATAGCCAAGAGCTGATTTCTAAATGTATCGAAAGAATTGATAATGAACTGGAAGTTAAACAAGTTATGATTAGAGTAACTCAAGGTTCTCAGGTAGATAAAATGGATGCTGATGCTATAAGAGGCGGTACTTCGCTTACCAAAGTGAAAACACAAGTTAGTAAAGCAAATTCACTCCTAGGTTCACTCAAGTATGATTTGTTGAATGAAATTCTCATGGAAACAAATCTTACCCGTAAAACAATAGCCAAGATTCTTAAAGGGATTCGCCAAGATAAGTTCTACCAGTTTAGGGTTAATCCGGAGAACTTCATTAAAAAAGTGAGCGAGATTATTAATGAAGAGAAATCAACAACCCTGATTAATAATATTACTTACTCCAAAATAGACCAAATTCATGAGGATAATATTTTTACTATTAATAACTTCCAAGGCTCTTTAGAAGATAATGTCCTAAAAGTTAAAAAACATATTTACGACTATGTTAAAACAGATTCTAAAACAGAAAGAAAGTTTGCTGAAGATCTGGAAACTGGAGATGTTGCTATCTATGCTAAACTACCAAGAGGTTTTTATATTCCTACCCCTATAGGTAACTATAATCCAGACTGGGCTATAGTCTTTGATACTGATAAGTTTAAATATATTTACTTCATTGCTGAAACTAAAGGGACTATGAAAACACTGCAACTTAAACACATGGAAACACTCAAAATTAATTATGCTAAAAAACACTTTCAAGCCCTTAATACCGCAAATGTTAAATATGATGTGATTAATAATTACCAAGATTTGATGGATAAGATTGTTAATAACAATCAATAATTGGATAATTTACATATATGCTTTTCATGAAACAGACAAATATATCTAGGATAAAAAGAAGTAGCTGAAAGCTACTCCTTTTTTATATATAAATTGTTATGAGTTCAAAATGGAATTTCGTTTAGTGCTGAATGCTTCAAGAAATATTTCACTTCTTTTTTCTTTCAGTATTTCTAAGTTAGTTATGTCAGAGAATATATCATATTCATCAGGGTTAATGAAAGCAAACATCTTAATTTGATCTTTTAACCATGGATCATGTATTTCATTTAATTTTTTATTATTCTTTGAACAATTGTCTCTCTTAGGCAATAAACATAGATTAAAAAGGTTGTGTTGAACAAAATCAGAATCGGTAAGTGGCGTGTTTTTAAACAAACCTTGTGGGATAATGTGATCCACCTCTATCGTTTGTCCATCAAGTTGAGTTGCTGGTCCCGGAATTCCACTTATGCAGTAAAAGTGATATAAAATGGGAGTCATTACTTTTTGTGTAATTTTTACAGAGTCAATTGATGATTCTTTAAAAATTTCTTTAAGTAAATCTATCCATTTCTGTTGATCTACAGGTCTAAAAACATCATTTTCATTATTAAACTCGGACAGATTTTTAGCTATTTTAGAATCGCTAGATCCCCTCCATTGCCTATTAATGTATTCATATATCAACCTATCAACTAAGATAAAACTATTTTTTTGAAATTGCTTGGTTCTACTATCATTTCCTACGGGTTTGTCTTTTCTCTTCCAATCTTCGTACATGATTAGGAGGAAGTTGATAGAAATTGCATCACTTAAAAATTTTATGAGACTACCATCCCATGAATTAAGATATTGAAAATAATTAAATTGTTTTATGATTCTACATATTAGGTTAATGTTGGTAATAATATCTTCGGTTTCGGTGTTCCATTTTATCATATTATCTTTTCCTAGCTTGTCGATGTCATCTTTTTTCACTCCCTTTTCATAAATTCCGCTTAAAATTTTAAAACCCATAGTTAGTTGTGTGTCAGATTTATTAGTATCATTTATTAAATCACCAAAAATAAATTTCGTATTAGTAAGCCTTTTCATGAATGTAGCAGGTATGTCCCATTTTACTACGTTCTCATATCTAACAGCTATGTTTTGATACAAAATCTCTGTAGCTTTAATTTGCTGTTCAGTAGGATTAATTATTTGTAAGTTCCAACTGGGTTTGGCTGATAAAACTTCGACAGCGCTCAACTTAGTCCCGTTTGAATTTATTATGTTAAATATCTTTTGAGCATCACAAGCCCCAATATCTTTAACCTCTATCAAACCGATTTTTGATTTAATTAAAATATCTCTTATTTTATTAACAATGTTAATTCTGTCTTTTATACTTGTCCAATTATTATTAATGTTAGTTCTTAGGCTCTTTTGGTTTTCTCTATCAATTGGAAAACGACTAATCATGAAGTCTATAAAAGAGTCTTTTTGCTCATAGTCTTTATCATCATTTTGACAATAGCTTTCATACTCAATAATAAAAGTCTTCCACTTCCTAGAATTTAATTGTTTTTTTCCATTAAAAACTACAAAATATGGTAAATTGTCAATAAATTTAGTAAAATCAAAAGGTCTCGTTAGACCAGTACAAAAAGAGTTTTTATTATGCATTAATTTGATAAATTCCAGTAGAAAGTCTAATCCTTTGGAATCTTTTTCAACTGTTTCATCATTATATGATCTGTCTACAGTATCATCTACTTCATTTGCATTATCATCAACATCATTTATTTCATTCAAATTATCTTGTGATGCAATTTTTTTGTCATCGTCATTATCATCATCAATTTGGTCTTCTAGATATTCAGAAAGTTTCTCTTGAAATTTTTCATCAATGTCAGCAAACTGATCATTATTTTTTATCCCAATCCATTTTTTTGCCCATAAATATATTTGTTCAGGATCATTCCAGATGGTCATGAAAGCATTTCTTCTTTGTCTTCCATCAAGCAACCATTTCGTTTCGCGGTTATTAATCTCTTCTACATTTAGAATGCATACTCCCATAGGATATTCTTTGAAAATGCTGATACATAACTCGAAGTTTTTTTTGTCATTCCATGTTTGTTTTCTTTGAAATCTTGGTAATTTAATAGTGTTATCTTCAACAAAAGTTTTTAAACTTTCAGGTCTTATTTCGTACATGATAAATCTCCTTATTCGTATTATTGTATTTAAAATATTATTAAAATTCCATAATCATCTCAAATAATATGTCCAAGTTAACGTAATTAATTTATCAATATTCGGATTTTAATCTAATATTACATAGACAAAATTAAATTATATTAACAACAAAACAAAGTTAATTTCATGGAAACAAAATGTCAAATAAAAATTTATAAAAATAAAAATTTGTTTTATTGAGGCTGTTCAAACATCAAGCCACCTTTTCCAGTAACTTATCTTTATGGAAGGTTTTTATATTGCCCAATTTTAGGTTTTCTTGACATTATATAATGATTGTTATTAGTGATATTGCCTCTTCGCTGGGAGTGTGGATGCTCACATCCGCTTCCAAGCGATAGCTTGGATATTCTTAAAATCCCCGAGGGATAAAAATATAAAAGGCAGTGTTCGAAGACACTGCTAAAGGGAAAAAAGAAAGAAGAGTCCTGCAGGGACGACAATATAAAAAGGTGGCTCTAGTTCAAGTTTGGAAGAAATAATATAGGTAAATGAGAATATTTCATTAATATAGGAATTCATCAAATATCTGAAAGGGGTTAAATCCAAATAATGCAGTAGACCTTCGCGAAAAGCACTATCTTCTTTTGCAAAAGTAAGCTACATAATTTTCAGGAATATATATATTATATGCCTTCAAATTCTGTAACTTATTTTGCTAAAAGAATCTAG
>JAEKNW010000095.1 GCA_016838885.1 Candidatus Cloacimonadota bacterium | reverse complement strand
TTTAATGGATTTAGGTTTTAGACTTTCAAATTCATAATATTATAGTAAGATTTTCTGTGTTTCAATCCTTGGTTTAATGGATTTAGGTTTTAGACTTTCCTTTCCACATCTCTTGTTTCCATTAAGGCTTTGTTTCAATCCTTGGTTTAATGGATTTAGGTTTTAGACGAGACTGGTTTAATGGAATATGATAAAGATAGTTTTAGTTTCAATCCTTGGTTTAATGGATTTAGGTTTTAGACATAATGATGATTATATTGATGATGACATTGATATTGAGTTTCAATCCTTGGTTTAATGGATTTAGGTTTTAGACGAATACTATAATCAAAAACCTAATAAAAGCAAATAAGTTTCAATCCTTGGTTTAATGGATTTAGGTTTTAGACAAAACACTCTTAAGGGCTGAATTTCAACGCCTGACAGTTTCAATCCTTGGTTTAATGGATTTAGGTTTTAGACAAAGCTGAATTGAAAGGCTTTTCACAAGATAAAGACAGTTTCAATCCTTGGTTTAATGGATTTAGGTTTTAGACAGAAAAAAGCAGATAAAATCCTGGGAAAATTATAGGGTTTCAATCCTTGGTTTAATGGATTTAGGTTTTAGACCGGTCAATTTCAAGTATTTTAATGATTTCTTTGCGCGTTTCAATCCTTGGTTTAATGGATTTAGGTTTTAGACTTACACGCTGGAAAGCTTGTTATATGTGCCGACAGTGTTTCAATCCTTGGTTTAATGGATTTAGGTTTTAGACATTTCAAATTCATAATATTATAGTAAGATTTTCTGTGTTTCAATCCTTGGTTTAATGGATTTAGGTTTTAGACCAGAGATTGAGAGAAGAGAAGAGGCTATTAGGGTAGGTTTCAATCCTTGGTTTAATGGATTTAGGTTTTAGACCTAATTTTTCGATAATTATATCATATTTTTGAACTTGTTTCAATCCTTGGTTTAATGGATTTAGGTTTTAGACCTTCAATTTATTCTTAATTATTTTTAAATTAATTTGGTTTCAATCCTTGGTTTAATGGATTTAGGTTTTAGACTTCAATATCGATATTTTTATCTTTACTTTTTAATGGTTTCAATCCTTGGTTTAATGGATTTAGGTTTTAGACACCGCTTAACGTATGAAGACAAGATAATCTGATCCGTTTCAATCCTTGGTTTAATGGATTTAGGTTTTAGACATCATTTTTCAATGGGGAATTTTATGTTCCTCATTGGTTTCAATCCTTGGTTTAATGGATTTAGGTTTTAGACTGACTTTTATGCAGTGATTGACTCTTTATATTGTTTGTTTCAATCCTTGGTTTAATGGATTTAGGTTTTAGACAGTAACACCAGTCAATTATTAAAATTGATTACTTACTGTTTCAATCCTTGGTTTAATGGATTTAGGTTTTAGACAAAAAAAACTATTCTAACAATGAACTAATATGCTCAGTTTCAATCCTTGGTTTAATGGATTTAGGTTTTAGACAAGAACTTAACAACGAAACGGCTTTGTATTATCCGTGTTTCAATCCTTGGTTTAATGGATTTAGGTTTTAGACAAGAAAAACGATTGACTCAAAGATTAATTATTTGTCGTTTCAATCCTTGGTTTAATGGATTTAGGTTTTAGACCTTTGAACTTGTCAATATCTTTTTCGTTTGCATGAGGTTTCAATCCTTGGTTTAATGGATTTAGGTTTTAGACAATCAAATAAATCAAATAACTCTCATAACTTTCCAAGTTTCAATCCTTGGTTTAATGGATTTAGGTTTTAGACGATCCAGTTATTGAACTGATTTTTTATGTTAACGGGGTTTCAATCCTTGGTTTAATGGATTTAGGTTTTAGACTAAATTAGCAATATAGCAATAAATAACAAATAAAGGTGTTTCAATCCTTGGTTTAATGGATTTAGGTTTTAGACTTATAAAAAATTTAATTAATAATCAATTAGAACATTGGTTTCAATCCTTGGTTTAATGGATTTAGGTTTTAGACTTAAGCGATTCCCTTGTTTCCCTGATTTGTCTTTTGTTTCAATCCTTGGTTTAATGGATTTAGGTTTTAGACCTAAGTTATTAAATAACAATACTTTACAGATTAATTGTTTCAATCCTTGGTTTAATGGATTTAGGTTTTAGACATATTGATGCTGATTGCCTTGCTACTGCTTCGCTATGTTTCAATCCTTGGTTTAATGGATTTAGGTTTTAGACCCTAACTTCAGGAAAACCCTTTTCAGCAGATTCTGCGTTTCAATCCTTGGTTTAATGGATTTAGGTTTTAGACTAGATGGATGGAGAGAGACTGATGCCCAAACAAGAAGGTTTCAATCCTTGGTTTAATGGATTTAGGTTTTAGACCCAGCTCCCTATTTGATATTGTAATATCGTTAGAGAGTTTCAATCCTTGGTTTAATGGATTTAGGTTTTAGACCCGTCTATCTGATCGGCATGCTCTGCGTTTGTTTTAGGTTTCAATCCTTGGTTTAATGGATTTAGGTTTTAGACGATTTGACTTCACTGGAAGCTTCATCAATTTGTAAAGGTTTCAATCCTTGGTTTAATGGATTTAGGTTTTAGACTTTATTATAGCAGTTTATCCAACTTATGCAATTTTGTTTCAATCCTTGGTTTAATGGATTTAGGTTTTAGACAGACCATAGCAGGGTTGGTGTAGAGGGGTTTGCACAGTTTCAATCCTTGGTTTAATGGATTTAGGTTTTAGACAGGATCCTAATTATACACGCTAGGTGTATAATTAGGGTTTCAATCCTTGGTTTAATGGATTTAGGTTTTAGACTGCTAGCCTCCCACATTTTGCGGTCGGCTAGCACCGGTTTCAATCCTTGGTTTAATGGATTTAGGTTTTAGACTCATTATAAAAAGGATAGGAACCATAAAAGATTGGTCGTTTCAATCCTTGGTTTAATGGATTTAGGTTTTAGACATTAAATAACAATAACTTATAAACTAACTTAAAAAGTTTCAATCCTTGGTTTAATGGATTTAGGTTTTAGACTATATTCTACTACGATATAAGTATCACTGTTATTATGTTTCAATCCTTGGTTTAATGGATTTAGGTTTTAGACATAAATTGATAGCCTTACCAATAATAAAGCAATTTAGTTTCAATCCTTGGTTTAATGGATTTAGGTTTTAGACTGAATACACTTAACAATAGTATGCTTAACTTATATTAGTTTCAATCCTTGGTTTAATGGATTTAGGTTTTAGACCGAAGCAACATGGCAATACTATACCTATTGACTCTTGTTTCAATCCTTGGTTTAATGGATTTAGGTTTTAGACAGTCAATAAAGACTCTTTAATTTTAACATCCCTATAGTTTCAATCCTTGGTTTAATGGATTTAGGTTTTAGACTTAATCTTATTCTTGTTAGAAGATTTTTATCATTTTGTTTCAATCCTTGGTTTAATGGATTTAGGTTTTAGACAAATACAACGGGATCCAACAAGGCAAGGGAGAGAGCTGTTTCAATCCTTGGTTTAATGGATTTAGGTTTTAGACAAAATCAATGTATTCAGTACATAAAAAAACAGTTAGGTTTCAATCCTTGGTTTAATGGATTTAGGTTTTAGACTCCTTAGAGATTACTGCATAAATCAATCTAATATCCGTTTCAATCCTTGGTTTAATGGATTTAGGTTTTAGACAATTCATAATAAAGCTAGTATCTGGAATCTACATATGTTTCAATCCTTGGTTTAATGGATTTAGGTTTTAGACATTTTTTGATCCATCCTTTTTTTTGTTTATTTTGTGTTTCAATCCTTGGTTTAATGGATTTAGGTTTTAGACGATCTCAAAATTGACTTGACCATTTAACGTATAATGAGTTTCAATCCTTGGTTTAATGGATTTAGGTTTTAGACATAACAAATATAGAGTTGCTAAGAAGATGCTAAATGGTTTCAATCCTTGGTTTAATGGATTTAGGTTTTAGACATATTTTTTGCAATATAAGTATTCAATCTTTAAGCTAGTTTCAATCCTTGGTTTAATGGATTTAGGTTTTAGACAGAAAAAACAGACAAAACACTTATTGAAGCCAATATGTTTCAATCCTTGGTTTAATGGATTTAGGTTTTAGACGACCATTTAACGTATAATGACAAGATAATCTAATAAGTTTCAATCCTTGGTTTAATGGATTTAGGTTTTAGACATTACACTAGTGATAATATTGATATTAATGACATTAAGTTTCAATCCTTGGTTTAATGGATTTAGGTTTTAGACTAAACCTAAGAAGATAAGGCAATATCATAATCATGCGTTTCAATCCTTGGTTTAATGGATTTAGGTTTTAGACAATGATGATAATAATAATATTGACATAGAAGATAAGTTTCAATCCTTGGTTTAATGGATTTAGGTTTTAGACATAAATACCTACTCAATCATTATTGTCATTATTCAAGTTTCAATCCTTGGTTTAATGGATTTAGGTTTTAGACAAGTTCCAGTGGACGAAATAATTAATGAAGCCGTTGGTTTCAATCCTTGGTTTAATGGATTTAGGTTTTAGACAAAGCTTGGGAACTGGGGATTTAAGTAGTAGTTCTTGTTTCAATCCTTGGTTTAATGGATTTAGGTTTTAGACTTTTTATTATAGCAGTTTTATCACTTATGCAATTTTGTTTCAATCCTTGGTTTAATGGATTTAGGTTTTAGACAAAAAGTAATGATATTTGAGAACCTTAGAGAAGTAAGTTTCAATCCTTGGTTTAATGGATTTAGGTTTTAGACGGTAAGAAATATGACAATAATCATGCAAACGATCGAGTTTCAATCCTTGGTTTAATGGATTTAGGTTTTAGACAGTCCCTTATGGTATTTGATAATCTTAGAAACATAAGTTTCAATCCTTGGTTTAATGGATTTAGGTTTTAGACTGCAGTAGAAAGAGCAGAATTAGAGGCCTTGGATGCGTTTCAATCCTTGGTTTAATGGATTTAGGTTTTAGACATAATTGATAATCAAAAAAATCAATGCATGCAGTACAGTTTCAATCCTTGGTTTAATGGATTTAGGTTTTAGACATAAACTTACCTCAGTAGAAGATAAGTTTAATTTCAGTTTCAATCCTTGGTTTAATGGATTTAGGTTTTAGACAATACAACGGGATCTAACAAGGCAAGGGAGAGACCTGTTTCAATCCTTGGTTTAATGGATTTAGGTTTTAGACAATCTTCTAATGAGAATAAAGTTAAAAGCATTATATGTTTCAATCCTTGGTTTAATGGATTTAGGTTTTAGACAAAATCAATGCATGCGGTACATAAAAAAACAGGTAGAGTTTCAATCCTTGGTTTAATGGATTTAGGTTTTAGACTAGATATTTTTTTACCATTATTATCAATATATCCGAAGTTTCAATCCTTGGTTTAATGGATTTAGGTTTTAGACGTACTATATAGAAGAAATAAAGCAAGATCAATTGTGGTTTCAATCCTTGGTTTAATGGATTTAGGTTTTAGACGTACTGACTTACTACCTGTACACCCCTACTCACTCTAGTTTCAATCCTTGGTTTAATGGATTTAGGTTTTAGACGAGAAAAAATCAGTTTTATAACCCTAACATACGACAGTTTCAATCCTTGGTTTAATGGATTTAGGTTTTAGACACGTCCTGGGCGATAAGTAACGATTTTTTAATAAAATAGCTCAAAAAGTCAAATTGGCTTATTTTATCAGAAAGACCACAAGTTATAGTAAAAATCGGCATATATCACCTCTCAGATATCTTATAATTCATTATCTATCAGAAAAATAGATAATAACAGGTTAGTTTTCACAATAAATTTGCCTCAGGAAGGCAGATTTAAGTCTAAAACGTTAGCACTCTATGCGTAATTCAAAGATGAGTTTATTGGTTTAAATGTCAAGATAAATTATGAAAAACAGAGATTTTTATAAGTACAGTCTTGACACTTGAGTTTATTCTTAGTCCCTTGAGGGAAATGGCACTTATTTATGATATCAAAGATATCATTGATAATGAGTTGGGCATTTTCTTTATCTTTGTTCGTTATCTCAATTTCTTTGATCAAATTTTTAGATCTGACGTAGACTAAAAAAGCTCTATTTACATGGCAATTATAATTTTCTTCTATAAGAAGAGAATAAGCTATTTGTTGTGTTTTCAGTGTTTTAAAAAGTTTTTCTTCATAAATGGCAAATTTGTAATCAAGTGGAGCCTTAGTATTATCTGAAAGGGTAAGCACTTCATCCATTCTGCCAACTAAGTGAAGTTTATCTGAGGTTAGATAGACATCAATATCTTTATCAATACAACCTATTGTTTTTCTTAGATAATCTTTGTTTCTAACCATTTTAAGTTCGTGAATATCTCTGCCTTTATTAACTAAATATCTTTCATGTTCATGTTGTTCAATATCTAAAACATTCTGGAAGTAGATAAACCTAGGGCAATATAAGTATTCGATAATATCAGATGCTGTGATAAAGATGAAGTTATTCATAGGAAGAGTGCCTTAATTTCATCTGTAACGAGTTCTCTGTCGAAAGCCATGCCCAAAAGAATAGTCTTATCAAAATCATCTTTAGAGATGGGGAAGATGTAAACTTTATCTTTATGGGGATTGATGAGATCTTCAATATGAAGAGCGAGTTCCTTGAGTTCAGTTTGATTAATATCACCCAAAAAGCAGGAAAGTTGAACCCGGTAAAGTCCGAACTTTTGGCATAACTTTGCTATTTTGGTTCTAGCTTTAGTAACTTCGATGTCGTAAAGAATCCAGGTAAGCATTTAAAAATCCTCTCTTCTGCCGATAAGCCAGTTAGCAAAGGCATGGGCATCAGCCAGAATAGTATCTACTCTTTTAGTATTTTTATTTCGATATCTAATAGTGTCATCAAAGAAGTTGGTCAAATCCAGAATGATTTGCTTTTTGCAGTCATCGCTAAGCAGAATACCTTTCCCGGAATTGATAAAGCCATCAGCAGGAAGCTTATGTCTGGAAAACAAGTAAAAAACAGGTTCATCGCAGAAGATTCGATAAGGTTCTATGAAATCAAAAACTAAAGATTTCTTGTTATAGTTATCTTTGTGAAGTAAGCCAATATAGGGATCTAAACCAGAAATCAAAAGAGCCTTTTCTATTTTAGAATATAAGACTCCATAAGCATAGTTTAGTACAGCGTTGAAAGGGTCCACAGCCGGTCGTGAGCTTCTACCATTAAAAGTATATTTCTCAGGAATTAACATGCTTAGAGCTTTAAAATATAGCTTGGAGATGTTTCCCTCATAGGCCATAATGGTATTATCTGAGACACTCAAGGGAGCTTGAACACTCTCGATCTTAGTGATGGTAGTCTTTATTGATTCAAGAATTGAAGCGAAATCTTCCTCTGCACGATCTCTTTTAGAGAGTAGTTTTTGAATGAAATCAAGTTGATTTTTTGCTTTGGTAATTATCCAGCCTTTAATGATAGGAAGTCCCTCATCTTTCATATCTATCTCTAACAATCTTCTGCGAATATAGGTAGTTGAACCAAGTTTAGGAAACCATACTCTTCCAATAGGATTCCCAAAGTTATCGAGAAATACAATGTCGATATTATTATCAAGAGCAAGTTGAATAGCATCTGTAGAAATAGTTGCTGAATTCGAGATTACGATTGAAGATATTTTTTTAGGAGAGATTAACTTTTTTGTTTCTTCTATTTTTATTTGAAACATTCCATCTTTCTTCTGTAAGAATGTACCGTAAGTATTTAAGAATAATTGCATTATAGTATCAAATCCTCCTGTTGAAATTCTCTTTTGAATCCTGTTCTAAGGTCGTAATAAGTTTGAAGATTATCTCCATCGACTATAAAAAGATTGTCTTCGTTATTCCAAGCATATCCTTTTGGTAAGTTAACAATATATTTAGACATTTTTCTACTAATAGCTTTTATCTTTACACTTTTTTTAAAAGGGTTATCAAATTCAGTATTGATAATTTTTAAGAATTCTTGATGAAGTTCACTTGCTTCATCGTTATAATAGATGTAGAAAGAGATTGTTGGTATATCTTTTATTAAGCAAAAACCATCCTTAGCATCATCAATTTGATCATAGCCTAGCTTATTGATAGACTCTAATAACTTCTCTGAATTTGAGTTATCTAAATAATCATAGATTCTTTGGTAGAATTGTTGAGAAATCTTTTCGAAATCACTTTCAGGGATAATCTTTGTTAAAAGGATTTCCCTAGTAGCTGAAATTTGCGGTTTATCATAGATAAAACTCCAATATGCTTTTTCTTTATCACTAATTAATTCAAACATTACTACTTGAGATTTATGTTTTTTATTGTTATGGCGGTTACATCTTCCGCAAGCTTGGAAAATGGAATCTAAAGGGGCTAAGTCCCGATATACTATATCAAAATCGATATCAACCCCAGCTTCAATGAGTTGAGTTGAAATGAGTATTTTATTGACGGGATTCTTCTTAACAGTATTAATTATATCTGCCCGTTGTTGAGGGACAATGTTTGTTGACAGATAGAGAATCTCTTGATCAAGATTGAGATTATCTAATTTCTGGAAGAGATCTAAGGAAGCCTTAACACTGTTGAGAATAATCAGTTGAGATAAATCGATATTTTCCTCATCCAAAATTAGTTCAACAAGTTCATCCATATTTATTCTTCTGTTAAGATTTGAGCAATCTAAATCAATTCTGTCGACTTGCTGGTAGTATTTTTGATAATCCTCAACAAGTTCTGTAATTTCCTTGTTTTCCTTGGAAAAGATAAGAGGCATAGTGGCAGTTGTTAGAATGAAGTGAATCCTAAACTTCTCGGCACATCTGCGTAAAATATTATTAGCAAGTAGCCAATATCTGGTGGGGATGTTCTGGACTTCATCAAGTATTATAATGCTATCAACAAGATTATTAAGTTTAATTAGTTGTTTATTAGCAGAGGATATTAATGTATTCAGAAGTTGGTAGAAAGTAGTTAGAACAAATTCTGATTCCCAGTTTTCTATCAAAAATTTTCCTTCTCCTTCATCCCATGAATTAGAACTTTTATAAGAAAATTCTACTAAATGGTGTTGTTTAAGAAGTCTTGTATTATCTGGTTCAAGCTGAGATGTTAACAGAATTTCTTCGAGTACTTCTGCATTTTGTTCGATGATACTGGTGAAAGGAAGTGCATAGATAATTCGTTTTTTCTTTAGTTTTTTCTTAAGCTTAAGAGCAACATTAACTACATTCAGTGTTTTTCCCATTCCAGTCGGTAAATTTATCGAATTTATCAGGGATGAAATATTCTCAATGTTATTTCCGGTTGCTTGGTAAGCCTCTTCTCTCAAATTATTGAGTAAATTTTCTTTGTCCGTATTTCTAAATTTTATAAGTTTGTAATTATCAACTAAGTATTCTTGCCATGTCGAGAAGGTTAATGTTTCTAAATCAGCTTTTTCTTTCAAAATAGAAGCCTTTTTATCTGCATAGATTAAGATAGAAAACAGATAATTTACTAACAGATAATCTTCTTGGGTAATCAATTTATAGTCTTTTTTACTTATATTTTCAAAGAGACAGTATTTTAGTTTTAATGTTTGGTAATTTTCTGCTGAAAAGAAGTTATTGTAAGGTACGAAATCAGAATAGATGTCATTAAGATAATCATAATGGAGTTTTTTTGATTCATTTTCACTTGTTTGAAAGGCAAATTGCTCTCTTGGAGATCTAAGATTTCCATGGTGAGAATAGACAATATAAAAAGCGATGAAAGATTTTTTATTATCAACATCTTTCTCTCTCATTAGAAAATAGAGCCATTGAGCAGAGATAGGTGCATGATGATATTCCCGATGTTTTTTGTTTCGAATTTTATCTTGAAAATCTGGGTGTGCCTTACCCAAATCATGCATGAATAAGGCACACTCAATTATATTTCTGTAGTCAGGATAGACTCCATCTTCATCAAATTTTCTTAACCCTATCTTCTTAACTAAGGTAAGATGGTCGATTAAGTCAGTATCGGGATGAGATAATATTCTACATGGCACAGATAAATTCTCCTAATTTATTAATAGAGTATACTTTTTTAGTTTTAGCCAGAATTGTAGCTCCACTAATACTATAAATAAACTCTTCATATTTGGTTACGGTCCTATCATTAAGCATCTCATTAGGCATAATACTCTTCTGGATTTTATTGTTTCCGGTAAAATCAATCTCGATAAGATTATCCAGAGAAATTGCAGTTTGAATATTGATATAATCTTCACTTTCAACCTCAGACAAATCAAATTCTCCGATATACTCATAATTCGCTAGACATTGAGCAGAACCTAAAGCTATGGTGTAAGTGGATTCATGCATTTCTAGTCTATTTTTGAGCAGGTTATATAATTCGTCATCGTTATGACTGAAATAGATGCGATAGAGAGGGTTTTTCACAAACTCATAGTTAATCTGTCTTTTCATCCCTAAAGGCATAGTAAGATTTGATAAAGAAGTTGCTTTAACTCCATTGATCTGCATTACAACTTTGTTAACTTCTCTTTTTAATCCTACTGCGATTAAACTATCTTTGAGCAGAAACTTCTCAGGGTTTTCACTCTTATCGATTCCGATAATAGCCCCAATAATCCCAGCAATCACTGTTCTCGGAGGAATTATAAAGGTTGTCGGTGACATATTGGTGAAATATTTTCTAAAGTGAGCATATTCACCAAATATATCAAACACTAATACTTTATTCATTATCCACCTCTTTAAAGGTTTAAAGAAGTATATTCAAAATTAATACCTGTAACTTGTAAGCGAGAATCTTTGATAATTTCTATCTTCTCAATTTTATTTGCATATTCTTTTATTTTTTCAGAAAGTCTCTGAAAATCAAGCACGAAATCATTAGGATCTCTTAATTGCTCATCTCTTTTTTCACTTACTAAATCAACATATTTATCCAGTTCACCGATAAAGAAATTAGGTTCTTTATATATAATGTTAAGAAGTAAACGTGGGTTGTGTTCCATTTTTGATCTTGATATCAGATTCTTGGTGCCATACCACATTGCCTTTTTTAAGAGATCTACATCGGATTCAGTAAGCCTTGTCTCTTTACCTGCATTTTCATTTACTATGCCATAAAAAGCTATTAATGAATAGGGGAGAACATACTCTTCTCGGAAAGTCTGTTGCTCTGCTCCATCTTTAGATGCAAATGCCCCTGTTCCTTTAATATATTTCATTTCTACTGTATGCAGAGATTGACCCATCTTGAACTGAACAGGCCCAGTGAAAGTAATAGAGTCTTTTTCTAATGGTAATACTCCACCAAATAACCTGATATCAATGCATCTTTGTAGTATCTCTTCTTGATTATCATGAAAATCTTTCGCTCTAGCCTTACCGTCTTTGATTCCTTTTCCTTTTTCGGAGGCTGTTGTCTTCACAAAGACATCGAATTTCTCATCCCCTGTTCCATCATGGCCCATATAATTTATCAGATAATCTCTGACAGTTCTTTTAAGTCGAACATCGGTAACAATATTCTTTTTTGATTCTTCATCGATTCTGGGTTTATTTTCGTCTGCAGGATCTCCATTAGGGTTAGCATTAACAACATCGTATAAAAATAGCATCTCTCTTCTTGTCTTAATCATGATTATTCCTCCTCATTTGTATTATCTTTTTTTTCTGTTCTGAATTTATTTTCTAAAGTCATTCCGGTAGTAAAATAGAAACTAATCTCATCATTAGATAGTTCTTCTAATTTTGCAGTAAGTAATATCTCTGAAATAGCTGTTTCCAATTTTCTATAGTAGTTTTTGCCATATTGTTCAAACTTTTCAATTACTTGTGGGAAGAGTTTTCTAATATAAGCAGGTGAAAGTTTTAATGAATTTAACTGTTTTCTAAATGGACTTGCATTCCTCTCTTGGTATTGAAGATTTAGTAGTTTTTGGGTTAACACTCCTAATAAGAATGTTGCTCGTTTTGCATCACTGTTTAAAAACTCCTCATGCTCCTCTAAGAATCTTGCATAGAGTTCTTCCATATTTACCTCCGATATATTTTGTTTGCTTAAATCTATTAATTTTAAGTAGTGTAAGAAATAGATGATATTGATTACCTTTTCAATATCATAACGAAAATAGTCTTCATTAGTCCATTTTCTTCTAAAGATGGACATAAATCTTTCAATAATCATTTTATAGGAGATTGCTTTTTGTCTGAAAATTCTCCCTACAATCTCTAAAAATGATTTACTGTAATCTCCGTAAATTTTACTCTTAATAGGTAGAAATACTTTCAGATTCTCAAACATGAATTTTAAATCTGAATCTTGCTTTTTCTCATATAAGCCATTCAAATTATGGAATATGGGGAAAGAATCAGCTTTTCTCTTAGCTTCAAATATCTCTTGAAATTGGGAAGGGAATATCCCATCCACAGTTAAAAGAATCGAAAATTTAGCTTGATTCTCATCCCAGAAAACTAAAGAATAGTTTAATGAGTTCTTTGTTTGGGCTAAAACATCTAAAATCTCTTTTTGATCATTAGACACAATGTGATTTTCCCCGTATTTTATTCTAAACTGACCAATTTTAGTATCATCGAAAAAATACTCCATAATCTCGAAATTATCATTATGAGATAAAATGAACTCAGGAATGATGAAGTAATTAAATCCACAAAATCTATAACTCATAAAATTTGTTAGCAGATATTTAGCTTGATCTAACTCTTGGGCACAATCGCTACAAACCGGATAGTTTTTAACACTGTGTTCTTTAGCAAATCCTCCCGCTATAGGAGCTAATTCAGTCTTCGCTGCATAAAAGTTAAAGGTACTAACAAATCCCCAAAGCTCAGGTTTCACTTCATTACAGATAGAGCATTCACAATTATGAGAAACAAATTTTTCTTCTACATAGTACTTTTCGTAATAATTTTTACTCCAGGTAGCTAAGATTTGCTTGTAATATTCTGATTCTCCAATGAATTTGTCATTTATTCTTATTGTTAAGATATTCAAGGTTGGGTTGGTAGAATCAAGAATATTTTTAATCTGCTCTGCAATTACTGAAAAATTATTGGTAAAATACTCTTCTAATTTTGCCAATACCGGAATTACTGCATTATTTTTAAGAGCTCGTAAAAACTTTGTAGAATTTTTCCCGGGTTGCCACTCTTTCGTTGAAAATAAATTCTCTTCCGAATCATCAGTTTTCTCTTCATAAAACTGAGATAAACTTGTTAAAACGGTAGGTACATTGGGAGTGGCCTGTGCTTTAGCTGCTGCATAATAAAACCATCTAAGGTTATTTTTCTTAGAATATGGCACAACCGTGGAACCGGTAAATTCTACATTATCCTCTTCATTAACAGAAAAATCTAAGACAATAACATCTTCTTTTCTGTCTGTTAAATCTAATCCGTAAGCATTAGTCTCGATATATTTCGCTCTATTTTCATCAGAAATATATTTCATCATAGCATACATCTTATTAATCACATAACCTCCTTTATCGTCTATTTGTTGAGCGTTTTACAACTCCGAATCCTCGTGCTGATTGCTTTCCTAGTCCCCAGTAATCCGGGATTAGGAAGTTAGTTTTAAAGTCTCCTGTAAAACAGAGCATTTTTACGTTTTTGAAATTAATTAATTTAGTTCTGAGATTGGCTTCGACAGTTATTTTATCAAATTCTGGGATTTCATAAGAAAATCCCTTAGAAATGGTTTTCAAATTGCTCTTTAGAATATCTTTGAGCAGGGATATTTTGTCATATTTATCTGCCTCTTGATATTTGATGTAATTCTCTTGATTAAGAGCCATATAAGGTGATAAAAATTCATAATAGAAAAAGTCAGAGTGTTGACCAATTTCCACATCATAAGAAAGAATCTCTTTTTCATTAAGATTAAAAACTTTGTTCCCAATTACCATCTCATCAGATAGAAAAAAAACTTCTTTCAACACTTCAATACCCTCTTCCATAGCAATCAAAGCAGGATTACCATTAAATAAGCGATACTGTATCTTAGGGAATTTATATGAAAACTTCCCATTGGGAAGATGGTTATGTAGTAAGGGGTTATCTGAAAAGTTAGTAGCGAAATAACCTCTAACCTTGGCAATATCCCTAACATCCAGCTTCACATCATTAAACTTTAAAACTATATATTTCATCAGAACCTCCTCTGATGTTACAAATTTAATTTTAAAGAAAATTATCGTCAAGTATTTTTTTATAATATTATAATTTTATTGTCTGGAGACTGTTTAAGCATCAAGCCACCGTCCCCAAGAGCTTATCTTTAAAGAAGTAATTCTATTGTCCATCTTACGGTTTTCCTGATATTTTATAATGATTATTTATTGAAACAAAGCCTCTTCACTGGGAATGCGGATGCCCACATCCGCTTCCAAGCGATAGCTTGGAAATTCTTAAAAATCCCGGCTTGTGGGGCGTAGCTTTCTACATAGCTTTAGCGAAGTAGAAAGCTACGCCTTCACTAGCCGGGGCTTAGGTTTGTGGGGGATTCTTACACAGGGTCTTCGAACCCTGCCTATTGTATCTGCATCCCTTCGGGATTCAAGAGGCTTTTTAAAATATTAATGATATTGTCCTGTATTCAATCAATAAGTCAATTCCAAAAATATAGGCTAAGATAATGGTTTAGCATCTGTTATCTACAAAGATGTCGCTGCCTCTGCAGCTGCTAGAAGGGTTTGTTTTTATAGTCCTGTATCTTTTGTGAACATGGCATATTTCAAAGATACTTCTATTACTTTTTTTTCTAAGACCCACTTTTCTTTAGAGAGCCATAACATTATTAATGAAATATTCTCATTACTTTCATCATTTCCTCCAGATTAGAGCTTGAGCCATAATTTTGTACATTGTAAATAGTATTATAAGAAAAGTTGTTAAAATTTAACTTTGCTTTTTATCTGAAAGCAGACTAAATTCCACATTGTTTTAAGTGCCTCAAATAGGCATTACAAAAGGGTTTGCCTAGTGATGCTTTAGAGTATCTCGATGAATCATCGGGATTTCATCGAGATACTTAAAGGAATGACTAAGGTTT
>JAEKNW010000094.1 GCA_016838885.1 Candidatus Cloacimonadota bacterium | reverse complement strand
GACAAGGACGGGTAATCGGAGAGATTACTGAAAAGCAAAAAGATCTCTACGAGAAACTGGGTATGAAATATCCCTCGTTATAAATTTCGGGAACGTAGGTTTCAAGGCTTGGTAAGGCCTGAAATGACGAAAGCAATACTGGCAATGTTTCCTCAGTAATGGAAAACTCTTCAGAGTCAGCAAATATAGTGAATGATAATAGTGCACAAGCACTAAAAATCATGCTAAGCGTTAAACATAATATTTTTTTCATATTATCCTCCTAATTCCTTATAACAAAATAAATATATGAATATTTTTTTGTCAATAATATTTTTATCTTTTTTTTTAATATTTATCTAACTTTCTTTATTAAGGTTAATTGATGATGATATTTACTACATTATTGATAAATTTAACTTTATGAAATATTATACTTGTATCAATATTTTTATTTTGCAATATTTAACTTTTCGTGTAATTTAGATAACTAGTACCTTAATGCTATTTATGTTTTAGATTCAAGCATATAATGCAATATAAGCTTGTAAATGATATAGTAGAGATTTTATCCCCATTAATAGACTCAAGTTCAAGTCTGGTGAGAACAATATAGGAAACTGAGAATATTAGATTATTCGGGATTATAGTGATTCATCAAATAGTATAGCCCAGGGTAAGATGCTGAAAGTATCGCAACCCAGGGTAATGTGGCTACCACAGAGATAGGTTATTGGAAATGGTGGCTTGATGGTTGAAGGGTCTCTAATAGTTAAACCCGAATGGTGCAGTAGAACTTTGATAATACTTCGCTAAAGCTACGTATCACAGGTGAAGAGTGCTAGATTATTTTAGCAAAATAAGTTACAGAATTTAAAGGCATATAATATATATATTCCTGAAAATTATGTAGCTTACTTTTGCAAAAGAAGATAGTGCTATTCGCAAAGGTCTACTGCATTATTTGGGTTAAATATCAAAATATTAATTTTTAAGATTGACAAACTTACCCAGCTTAATAATCCGACGCCATGAATAATATTTTATAAAGTTTTGAACTTTGAGGGAGCAAGAATTGTTAATTCCAAAATTATTTGAGATATTGCCAAAGTTAACCAAGAAACAATTAATGAATGATATCATAGCCGGTATCTTAGTTGGTATTGTCGCTTTACCCTTAGGTATAGCCTTCGGGATTGCATCTGGAGTAACACCGGAGAAAGGCTTAATCACAGCAGTAATTGGTGGATTTTTAGTATCCTTTTTGGGAGGAAGCCATGTTCAGATAGGTGGCCCTACCGGTGCTTTCATTATTATTATCTATGGAATTGTCGAGCAGTTCGGTGTAGATGGTTTAATGGTTGCAACTATGATGGCAGGTATTTTCCTGATTATTATGGGTTTATCTAAGTTTGGTTCTTTGATAAAGTTCATACCTTATCCGGTAGTTGTTGGCTTTACTTCAGGAATAGCAGTAGTTATTTTTTCTACTCAAATCAAGGACTTCTTTGGGCTCACTATTGATAAAGTCCCTGGAGATTTCGTTAGTAAATGGGGAAGCTATTTTACTAATTTTGAATCACTGAATTGGCAAGCAATGCTAATTGGTCTCTTATCGTTATTAATAATAATCTTTTGGCCTCGTGTTAATCGCAAGATACCAGGTTCGATCATAGCAATATTAGTCTCAACTCTTTTAGTATCTCTCTTAAATTTAAATGTCCCTACTATTGAGTCCCATTTTGGTTCTATACCATCGTCATTACCCAAACCTCAGTTACCAAACATTTCTTTTGAACTTATTAAGAATATGATTTCTCCTGCTTTCACAATAGCGATGTTAGCTGCGATTGAGGCATTATTATCAGCAGTGGTAGCAGATGGGATGATTGGAGAGAAACATAAGTCTAATACAGAGTTGATTGGACAGGGGGTAGCGAATATAGTCTCACCTCTCTTTGGAGGTATCCCTGTTACCGGGGCAATTGCCAGAACAGCTACAAACATCAAGAATGGT
Organism: Candidatus Cloacimonadota bacterium; assembly: GCA_016838885.1. Taxonomy (GTDB): domain Bacteria; phylum Cloacimonadota; class Cloacimonadia; order Cloacimonadales; family JAFGVF01; genus JAEKNW01. The sequence goes on along the minus strand of JAEKNW010000094.1, from coordinate 13,220 downwards.
GGAAGAACACCCATAGCCGGTATTGTTCATGCTATTACTCTCTTATTAATTATGCTTTTATTAGGACCATGGGCTAAGCTTATCCCCATGTCCACTCTAGCTGCTATTTTAATAATGGTGGCATATAATATGAGTGAACATCATATCTTTAGACAGCTTTTGAAGAGTCCTAAAAGTGATGTGATAGTATTATTAACAACATTCTTATTGACAGTATTCTTTGATTTAACAATAGCTATTGAAGTAGGTTTAGTGTTGGCTATGTTCCTATTTATGAAGAGAATGGCGACTGTCAGTAATATTGATTTTATCACCAACTCTTTTCAAGATAAGGCAGATGAAGATGACCCTAACAGTATTAAGATGAAAGATGTTCCCAAGGGAGTTGAAGTTTATGAAGTAGGAGGACCTTTCTTCTTTGGAGCTGCTTCCAAGTTCAAGGATTCAATTAGAATGTTAGAATCTCCACCAAAAATTAGAATCATCAGAATGCGAGATGTGCCTGCTATTGATGCAACCGGACTTAGTTCTCTGAGAAATCTCTATTTAGATTCTAAACATGATGGGATTATTCTGCTTTTGTCCGGGGTTAATACTCAACCCTTAAAAGCACTGAAAAACTTTGGGCTTTATGACTTAATTGGTGATAAGAATATTCATCAAGATATTGACAGTACTTTAGAAAGAGCTAAAGAATTAATTAAGCCCAAATAATGAAGTATACTGTTGTGAAAAGCACTATATTATTCTGCACAATTCGGGGCAAAATTCTAACATAAAGGATATATTATGAAAAAGAACTTATTACTCTTTGTTCTCATTATTATTACTTGTATAATTACAGGTGAGGACATGAAGGTAAGCATAACTGCAGGAGCTGAGTGGAATCATACTTACTGGTTTATGAAGATAATCCCAGTAAAATTATCCCCCCAAATAGCTGTATGGACTGCTGATGAAGATGATAAACTAATTGAAACTCTATTTGTTACAGAGAAGAATTCTAAGATAAACCGAGAAGAAGCTTTACCATATTGGGGTTCAAAAAAAGAAAGAAAAGAGATGCAGATCACTTCAGCAACCCCCAAAGATAATTTCTCAATTCACTGGGATAAACCAACATCCGATGCCTCTTATATCTATGCTGAAGTTAATAATTCTTTCGATTATAATAAGCATTATCCCAATGTAAAGGGAGATGTTGATGGTCAACCATCTCTGATTTACCGAGCCGAAATGAATCATGACGCTAAAGAAATCTTCTTAGAACCTTATGGGATTTATCAAGATAATCAAATAAGTAATGATCTTTCGAAACTCACAGGAGCCTTGGAAATTCTTTCAGAGATAAAAGTTGAAGTTTCAGATTCTGCCGATTAATCAAATAATTTTTAGCTTTTAGCCAAGAGTTGCGATATATTATCTTTAGACCAAATTATCAGGTAGATTCAAAAAAATATTTTGGGATTTACTATCCTTTGGTTTAATGATTAAAAAAGGAGACAGCATGAAAAAGAGAGTCTCAATATTTATGTTTATAGATGCTTTTGGCTGGGAAATTCAGAAGAAGTATAATTTTTTAGAAGATTTATTACCTTATCGTTATCCTGCTCAGATGCAGTTTGGGTATTCCTGTACAGCCATTCCAACTATTTTAACCGGCAAAAAGCCAACAGAACATAAGCATCTTAGTTTCTATTATTACAACCCTGAGGAGAGTCCCTTTAAAGCTTTCAAATATTTGAAGTTTTTACCAAAATCAATCTTTGATAGATGGAGATTTAGACATCAATTCTCAAAGATTATTAAGAAGATAAATGGTTATACCGGATATTTTGAAATATATTCAATGCCATTTGACCGCCTTCCCTACTTCGATTACATTGAAAAAAAGGATCTCTTTGTGCCTAATGGATTAGCCCCTACAAAGAATCTGGCCGATGTCTTAGAAGAGAAAAATATCCCTTATCACATATCAAATTGGAGATTATCTGAAGAGGAGAACATAGATGCACTAATAAAGGATATTTCTTCTGAAAAAGTAGATTTTGCCTTTCTTTACACAGCTAGTATGGATGGTCTTTTACATCAAGTAACTAAAGATGGAAAAGAAATTCAACCTAAATTGGACTGGTATGCATCAAAGATAAAAGAACTAGTTAAGCAAGTAGAGAAGCATTATGAAGACTACTCCCTCTTTGTTATGTCTGATCATGGTATGACAAGCCTTACTCATGAAGTGGATGTTAAAAAAGAGATTGAATCCTTAGGCTTTACTTTTGGGAGAGACTATGTTGCCTGTTATGATTCAACTATGGTTCATTTCTGGTTCATTAATGATAAATGCCGAGAACATATTATTAATAAAGCCAAAAAGGTACCCTATTCCCATCTACTTACAGACCAAGAAAAGGTAAGATTTGGCATTGATTTTGCTGATAATATGTATGGCGAAGAGATATTGCTTATGGACCCGGGAGTTCAAATAGTCCCTTCAGATATGGGGATTAAATCTCTTCCAGGGATGCACGGTTTTTCTCCCGACCATGAAGATTCTTATGCAGCCTGGATGGGAACTGAGCCCCTTGATAATCCACCTAAATGGGTAGGTGATTTCTTTACGATAATGACTGATTATATGGATTAATCTGTCTTTCAGCAAAGATGTCTTTTTATTAGTTCATGTTTAGAGAAAAGACCTAATCTAGAACTTTACTATATTTTACCCAAATAACGCAGTAGACTTTTGTGAATAGCACTATATTCTTCTGCAAAAGTAAGATACATAATTTTCATGAATATATATATTATATGCCTTCAAATTCTGCAACTTATTTTGCTAGAAGAATCTGCACTATTCACTAAAATTCTAATGCATCATTCGGGTTTAAGTTATCCACTTTTTTAGCAAAATTAAGAATAACATAAAGATGTCTTGACAGATATTGGGTAATTAAACAAATGGACTATACTTAACCAATAAGTTAGGAAAAATTAAATATTTTTTAAGTATTTTGTGTTATAGATAATAAAATACTTGACAGATATACTAAAGTGATATTTTTAAATACTTTATATAATAAAATAAAGAAATATTCTTATAATAAGGAGAAGAAATGACAAAAGCAGATTTAGTAAAAATCATAGCGAATGAGACTGGTATTATTAGAAAAGATGTAAGTGTAATCGTAGATAGTTTCTTCAATACTACAAAAGATTGCTTAAAAGATGGAAATCATATTGAAATCCGTGGATTCGGTACTTTTAAATTGAAACAAAGAAAAGCAAGAACTGGAAGAAACCCTAGAACTGATGCCACTATACCAGTTCCTGAAAGAACTGTTCCAACTTTTAAATTCTCACGTGAATTTAAAAATGAAATCATAGACACTTTTAAATAAGGAGCACTGCAATGCCTTGTGGTAAAAAAAGAAAAAGACATAAAATATCTACTCATAAGAGAAAGAAAAGACTACGCAAAAACAGACATAAGAAAAAATAAGATATTATAAATATCTAACTATTTTAAGCTCTCTTCGGAGAGCTTTTTTGTTCGAGTGAATAATTAACTTTTGCTAAGTTTAATGATTAATAATTCTGCAACAAATAAAACAAGAACAGCTATGAGAAGGTATTTCAACAATTCGAATTTTCCACTTTCCGAAAAGAGATGTGATTCCCAGTTCTCAGTAATATTTTGATATGAACCTTTACTTTCTTCTTTATCTATGATACTTTCAGATCTTTGATTCTCATCAAGGTTAACAGCCGTATATAAAATATTGTCCCCTCTATTTCTGATTTTTACTATCCCCAAATCAGTAAAGGTATAATTGTTACTAGTCATCTTATTATCATTAACTTCAGCTTGTTTGGTTAGTTCAATAGTATTTCCAAGATAACTTGAGCTTATTTCCAAATTACTATTACTAATATTCTCAAATATCTTATTCATCAAAACAGGGTAGGCTGTATTAGTAACAAAATCATTATTATCATCAAAGAAAAAGAGATAGTTATCCAAATTATTAGCTATAATAGGTTGATTGTTTGAAGATAGGAGTAGGGCAGTTTTATCACTTGCTTCCGCCTTGACAAGGTCATTGAATCTTAACTCTTTAAGCTGGTTTGTAGCTATTGAGCTAATTAATTTATGGTATTGATTATGCCAATCAGGATAGATATTTTTTACCACTCCAGAGCTTAACCTAATAGCAAAAGTATTTTCTATATAATTAGTAACTGAGTCATCATAATTATCTGATAAGACTATAAGTGAGCCCTTCTCTTCACTGCTTAGTTGCTTAAGTAATGACTCAATATTGCTATCGATACTAGTCAGTTTGTAAAAAATAAAGATATCTGTATCTGAAATTAACTGATTATTTACATAATTTTGAGCTAGAAATTTTACATTGTCTTGATTAACAGCGAAGATGTTGGCCATTGTTCTTAGAGGTAGGGAGACCTTATTATTTTCTGTGATAAAAGTAATGTTAGGATACAAATTAAAGAAGAAAGAAAAATAGGCTCTGTTATCCATACTATAATATTCATCTTGAACCTCAATAAAACCTTTTTGCCAACCACTTTTTTCAATAGGAATAGTGAAGTTTCCCTGCCAGCTCTTACTTGCCTCAATAGATATGAACCTATCATAACTCCTGTCATTGTAATTTAATCTTATCAATCTATCCTTAACATCATTTTCACCATAATTAGCTACTACAAAGTCAATACTTATCTGCTTAATATTATTGTTACTAACAATTTGAGCAGAGTTTATTTGGGCTGAAAAATTATTCCATTCCAGGTTATCATCAACCAATAGATATTTTATAGAATTTAGAGAATCATGGTATGTTAAGGCTTCGTTTCCGTCTGTTAAGAGATAGATTTCATGATTAGCAGTTTCGATATTCTTGCTATTTCTTAAGGCCTTAACGACCAAAGAATCCAAAGAGATATTGTTGTAAGAGAGAGAGATGTTTTGAATAAGAGTATCTGCAATAGTTCCTTGCATGAATTTCTGACCAGTAACATAATTATCTTTTGTATAAATTCTGATATAATCTTCATTAGTAAGTTTTGAGTTAATAATCTTTAGTTTCTCTTTAAGCAATTCAAGTCGTTGGGTATCATCGGAATAATAGTCCATACTTAAGGAATTATCGGCAATAATGGAAATGGTGGTTGGAGCATGGTAATTGCTTTCAATGCCAATAAAAGTCTTAAATATGGGCCTGGCAAAGATTAGAGTGAGTAATAAAATAATTAATGTTCTAATAATTAAGAGCAGAATATTCTTAAGGTTTATTTTGCTGTTTCTTTCTTCTTTACTAGAGATAATAAATTTTAAGGAGCTGAATATCACCCGATCAGGTCTCTTCTTAGCAAAGAAATAGATGAGTATTGGGATTATTGCACTTAGTGAAGCAATGAGTAAGCCAGAGTTAAGAAATGATAGAGAAAACATCTTATTGACCTAATGTTACAGAGAAAAGGTAGTCTGTGTTATTCAAGGTAAAACCGCCTGAAACTGCTGAAATATCTACACGAAACATACTAATAGTGTAACCAAAACCAAGAGTATAGCTGATATTATCCATTTCATTAAATTTATCACTAAACATGCCAACTTTAAGTCCTAAGGAATGACTTGTGGCGTTTTGGAAATTAAGAGAATAGCCATAGCCAAGATGATAAGTCTGTTCATCAATTTTATTAAATCTGCCTTGAGTCGCAACTTGGAAAGTTGAGTTTTCGTTATAAAAGCCTGTCCCAAAAGAATACCTTTGGCGCAGATGATTGTTCTTTCTATCATTCCAATAAAGTCTTGAGACTAAGTCTTTTAAAGTTAGACCAAGCAAGATGGAATCATGCTGATAAGTGAATCCTAAATCGGTTGAATATCCCAGGACACTTCCATCCACAAATTCATTTAAGATAAGCTGACCAAAATCTTTACGATGATTTTGATAGACTTGTCTTCCATCTATAAATTTCAAGTTAAAGCCCATAGATAATTTGGGGTAGCTTTCATCTTTAGCTGAAAAAGATAAGACATAAGAGTTTAAGTATAAATCATGGTATTCAACTTTAGTCCCATCTTCAGTTGTTTGAGAAGTTTTAATGATTGGTTTATATGCAATTGCGAAGTTGGGAAGTGATAAAGAGAAATAAGTAAATTGCTTGTCTTTGAGGAGATAACGCGGATTAAAAACACTTCCTAAATTTTCGCCATCTATCTGATTAATTCTGAATGTTGTTGAGAAATAAGTCCCTTTTCTCAGGGCTAAGAGAGCTGGGTTCTCGTCAGCAACTCCAAAATCCTCTGCAAATACTTGATTAACTCCACCAAAAGCCATTCCGATTGGTGAGATATTCCTGAGTGGAAGCTGCCAATCATAATTAATACTGGGGTAGGCAGAAAGCTGATAAGTAGAGATTATCAGAGATAATATTACTCCTAACTTAGTAATCATTCTCATTAGATTTCATTCCTTTTTCTGGAAACAATAAAGTTAACAATAATCATTAGTAAAGAAGCCATCAAAATCTTAGCAGTTAAGCTACTGGGCTGACGTGTAATTGTTGAAATCATTAATGATGCAATCACAGGAGCGCCAACTAAGAAGTACTTGGCAGCACGGTATTGTCCAAATCCCAAGGCAATAACAGTAGAGATAAATCCTACTATTAGCATGGTTTGTGGGGCAAAAAAACCTAGATAACCGGCAAAGGTAAAAATCCCTCTTCCACCCTTGAACTTATTATAAAAAGGGAAACAGTGTCCCAAAATTAAAAAGAAGCCATAGATGAAGAGATGGTTTTCTGAAGCAAAATCGGCTTGTTTAATAATAACTTCAAAAAAATATTTAATGATATACAAGAAAAGGTATATTTTAACTATATCTACTAGGCCGACTACTACCCCCATGGCCTTACTAACATTGGAATAGATATTTTTTGTGTCGGCATGGCCTGTTCCTACTTTAGTTATATTAAGATATTTAAAGGTTTTAGCTAATACACGAGCTGTAGAAAACAGACCACAGAAATAAGCTAAAATACAAACCGATATTGGTATAACTAAGCTCTCTATAATATTCATCATTTCTCCTCTTTAGAATAATCTCTAGCTCCAAATACAGCGCTTCCTATTCTGACTATATTTGCCCCTTCCTCAATAGCTATCTCAAAATCATGGGTCATTCCCATAGATAAATAGTTCATTTCAACATTATCAATCTTCAAAGATGCTACATAATCATAAATTCTTTTCAAATTTCTAAAATATGGTCTGGTTACTTCCGGATTCTCGTCAAAAAGACCTATTGTCATTAAGCCTTTTATTTTTATATTTGGCAATTGTGCAACTTCTTTAATTAAGTCAAGAACTTCTTCTTCACCAGTTCCAGATTTACTATTCTCCTCAGTAGTATTAACTTGAATTAGGATATCTTGGAGAATCCCTTCATTAACACAGTAATTTGATAGTTTTTCTGCAGTTGAAAGTTTATCTATGGAGTGAATCAAGGCAGGTTTCAGTTTCATTAGCTGTTTAATTTTATTGCTCTGTAGATGACCAATAAAATGAAACTCTTCATATTGACCATCAAGAATAGGAAGTTTCTCTTGAGCTTCCTGGATCTTATTCTCTCCAATATATTTCGCTCCTGCAACTAAAGCTTGTTTTATAGTCTCTGCTGAATGTGTTTTAGTAACAACCACTAACTTAATATCATCCATGTTAATATCTTGTAGCCGACATACTTCTTCTATCTTTTTTATCACAATTTTATAGTTTTCTTTTATACTCATTTTACGTCATCTCCTACAAACTAGTATTATGTTAAGCTTAAATACCTCTAAGTTATGTCAATAAAAAAGATTCATACTCAAAAAATAAATCTAAAGTTTTTTTATCTAAAATGACAATTTATCCTTGCCTCGTCAGTAAGACCAGAGAATTGATTTATGCTAATTAGTATTTCATTCAATCTGCTCTAAATTTTTAAATACATATTATAGGTATCTAACATAACTCTGCTAGATATTCCCAATAATTAGTAGTTTTTCTTTAGTGAGTTAAATATTTTATACTTATTTAGTTAGACTCTTCTAACTATTTTATTTATTTCTTAAGCTAAAAAAAAGATTGCTTAATTGTGATGAAGTTTAAATATTGCACAAAAATTAAATGGAGGATTTAAATGAAAATTAAATCTATACTTGTTTCTATAATATTAGTGTTAATAGCTGGGCAGTTAATCTCAGTTCCTGCAGTGTTGAGTTTTGTAGAGATTAATGGAAGAGTTGGTGCATCATATCAACTGTTATCAGAAAATAATACTACTGATGGAGATATCTATTTAAACAACTTTGATATTTCAGTAGAAATTAATCCTGGCGATTTCTTTTCTACTTATCTTGGTTTAATCTATGATGATTCTTTAGAGAGTTTTGAAGTTGATGAAGCTTATGCTAAAGTAAGACTTATCGAAGAATACTCTTTTAATCTGGGAGCAGGAAAGTTCTATCAACCAACTTCTATGGGTGCAGATTACACTAATTTCATAACAGACCCTCAGACTTATACATTTACTGAGATTTCTGACTTAGGATTAATGGCTGATGTTTCTTGGAGTTCTCTAACTTTAACTGCAACCCTTTTTAAAGAAGAGATACAAGAGGATGATAGTGATTCTGATGATTCAAATTTGGACGCTTTCGTGATTAACTTAGCGAGTGAACATGAGTTAACAGAGGGTTCTTTATTCCTTAGCACTTCATATATCTCTAATCTATTGAATTCATCAATATTCTCAGATGAAGAGGAAGCAGATGAATCAGGGTTGAAGGAAGAGGAAGAGGATGAGAGTGATAAGATTTCTGCCATAAGTTTTGGTAGTGCTATAAGCTGGAATAACTTCAGTTTATTGGGAGAAATTGCCCTTACTTTGGATGACTACAATGACAAAAAACCAAGTGTTTTATATACAGAATTTGGCTATTCTTTATTTGAAAATTTAGGCTTCGCTCTTCAGTATGGCATGACTAAAAATGCTGATTTTCTACCTGAAACAACCATGGGTGCTATTATGAATTATACTTTCTTACAAAACAGCTTCTCTTCATTAAATATCGGGCTAGAATATATTCTTACCAAAGACTATGATGATGAAAAAACTGAAACAACAACATTGAAACTTACCTACGATTTTTAAACCCGAATGATGCAGTAGAGCTTTAGGGAAGAGTGCAGATTCTTTTAGCAAAATAAGTTACAGAATTTGAATGCATATAATATATATATTCATGAAAATTATGTAGCTTACTTTTGCAGAAGAATATAGTGCTATTCACAAAGGACTACTGCATTATTTGGGTTAAACCCGAATGATGCATTATTTGGATTAATTCATAAAACAAAGAGCAAGAAAGGAATAGCAACATTCTTTTCTTGCTTTTTTTTGGAAGTTTTATCTTATGTATTCTGAGTTATTTTATATGCAAGCTGACTACTTTTTTAGCCATTTCATAATAATATTCCTTCTCAAACACCACTTCTCGCATATCATATATTATGATTAAATAGTTTTATGCTTGACACCAGATAGCCCATAATTTTGTATTGAAAAAAGTAATAAAATAATAGTGATTATAATTATATTAGAGGAGAAAGTATGAAAAAAGTGATTATGTTAGTTACGATTCTTACCGTTTTTTTAACATTATCTGCAGACAAATTTGTTAAAGATGTCTTTGAAGATAATAATATTATGGTAAGTTTCAAGATGGAATCGATAGGAAACATGGATGGTACAATTCCTGTATCTTATGAAAATGGTATAGTGAAAACCCACATGGAATCTTTCAATGATTTTGCTAGTGATTATGAAGTGATCGAAATTAAACAAGACAACCCTGATATCAAACATAAAGAATTTAACGACAATGGAACTTATATCCAATGTCTATACAAAATTACCATCAAAGATAATAATCGAATTGAACAAGCTTTAAATTCCATCAGAAAAAATGATCATGTCCTCTGGGCTGATTACGTAACTATCAATTATTTAAAATATAGTCCTAACGACGCCATGTATAGTCAATTATGGTATATAACAAAGACTGAGACTAACGAAGTTTGGGATTTTGTTAGAGATGCTTCTGATGTACTTATTGCTATCACTGACTCAGGAATCAAATGGAATCACCCAGACTTAAGAGAAAACATCTGGATTAATCCTGCAGAAAGTGCTGGAGCAAACATCAATTGGGATGCAGGAACTTTCACTGGTAATGGTTCAGACGATGATTATAATGGAAAAGTAGATGATTTAATGGGCTGGGATTTTTATAATAACGACAATAATCCTATGCAGAATTGGGCAAACAACTACCATGGAACTCACGTTGCCGGTTGTGCCAGTGCTGAAGGTGATAATGGGATCGGAACAGTAGGTCCTGCTTTCAACGCTAAACTCCTCAACTGTAAAGGTGCATCTAACAACTCAGATTCAGACGGAATTTCTGCCGGTTACCAACAGATTACTTACGCTGCTGATATGGGAGCTGATATAATCAACGCTTCTTGGGGTGGCCAAGCTTATAACCTTAACTATGCCAATACTTATATAAACTATGCAACTAATTATGGTTCTTTAGTAGTTGCTGCTGCCGGTAATGGTAATCAACTTCACAGTGCTGCTTATATCGATGCTCCTGCAGACTGTCCAAATGCCTTCAACGTTGCAGCTACTGCACAAAATGACACAAAAGCAGATTTTTCTGATTATGGTGAACCGATTGATATTAGTGCTCCCGGTGTAGGAATATTATCAACAGTTATTGAAAACAATGGCTGGGGTAGTGCACAAGGTACATCAATGGCTTCTCCTATCGTAGCAGGTATCGCAGCCTTAGTAAAAGCAGTGCATCCTGAATTAACACCTGCCACTCTCAGACAAAGAATTGAGAATACTGCAGACTATATCGATGACATCAACCCTGGTTATGAAGGTCTTTTAGGTTCAGGTAGAATTAATGCTTACGCAGCTGTTCTATATGATTTAGTCCCTAGAATTACAATTGTTGAACAAGAATTGACAGAATTATATGGCGATAATGATGGTATTCCTAATCCTGGAGAAACTGTTAATTTAAAACTCAAGCTAACAAATCATCAAGATTTATCAACTGGTATTTCTTGGGCAAATTCAACTAATACAACAATAACCTTAAGATCTAATCATCCTGGTGTTGTGATTGAAGATTCAACTGCAACAATCGGTAATGTTTTTGCAGGTTCTTTTGTGTGGAATGATGATGCTCCTTTCAAGTTTTCAACTACTTCAGACATCACTACTGATCCAATCGAGTTCACTCTTTTTGTTCAGTCTAACCAAGACCAAGAAATCCCTTATAACAAAGAGATTCCTTTCACTTTATCACTTAGCCTAGAATATCCAAATTGGCCTTTCCCATTAACAGGTCAAACTCAGTCTACACCTATGATTTTAGATATCAATGGTAACGGCTTAGGTGAAGTTATTTTTGGTGACTTATCTGGAAATCTTAATGTACTTGATAGTAATAATGAACAAATCAACGGTTTCCCGGTAAATACAGGTGCAATCGTTACCTTACCTGTGGCTGCAGGTGATTTAAATAATGACGGAAACCTTAACCTCTTTGTTGTTAATAATAATAAAGAAGCTATTGCTTATAACAACGATGGTTCCATCCTCTTTGGACCTATATCTTTAGACAACCAAATCACGAGAGCTGCTCCTATGATAAGCGATGTAAATGGTGATGGCATTCTTGATGCAGTTGTTTGTACTATGAATGGCAAACTTCATATCTTTAATTCCGACGGATCACAACACGCAGGATACCCTGTAGAATTTCCTGGTAATTTCGTCTTCAACGCAGCATTAGCTGACATTAATCAAAATGGAAGAAATGAGATTATCTTGCAAACTATTGCTGGAAATCTCCTAGTTATTGACTATCAAACTCAGCAAAACATTGCAGGTTTCCCATATACCTTAGGTTCTAATACAGAAGCAGCTCCGCTTATTGCTGATGTTGATAACGATGGTTATCCTGAGATTATCACAACTGTGTCTTCTCAAGGAATTATTCACGTTGTTAATCATGATGGTTCTTTAGCTGTCTCACACTCCATAAATAAGATAATCAAACAAGATGTATTAGCTTATGACTTCACTGGAAATGGAAGTAAAGAGTTATTATTTACAACTTATGATGGTTTCTTCTATGCTATTGATTTTGCCGGAAATAATATTGCTAACTTCCCAATAAATATTGGAACTTTCATTGAAGGAAATATGATTTTATCTAACCTTGATAATGATGGAATTTGTGCAATTTTTGGTGACTCCCAAGGTAAATTACATGCGATCAAAGCTAATGGTACCCAAGCAGCAAATTTCCCTATTAACTTTAATGATAACTTAAAGTTTTCACCGGCTATTGGTGATGTTGACGGTAATGGTAATATTAACTTAGCTGTTTCTAATATCACAGCTATGAACCTCATTGACCTCAAACGCCCTGCTTTTTCACCATGGATTATGCACAGAGGTAACCCAGGTAGAACCGGGGACATGTTTGAAGCTATGACTGATAATGAAGAATCTGATGTAGCCTTAGTTAATAATGCTCTGTTAGGTAACTATCCTAACCCATTCAACCCTGAAACAAGAATCGCTTTCTCAACTAAAAATAATGGTCATGTCTCTATTGATATCTATAATCTTAAGGGACAAAAAGTGAAATCTCTTCTTAATGAAAATAAAGAAGCAGGAAAACACACTGTTGTTTGGAATGGTAAAGATGATAATGGCAAGAATGTTGCTTCCGGTGTCTTCTTCTATAGAATGAAATCAGGAAAATATACTTCTACCAAGAAAATGATTCTTATGAAATAATACTGGGACCGCTTGCATCTTGCAGGCATCCTTTAAGAAATAATATAAAAGCCTCGCTGAAGCGAGGCTTTTTTTTGCCCGATTTAACCCGAATGGTGTAGTAGAACTTTGATAATACTTCGCTAAAGCTAGGTATCACAGGTGAAGAGTGCTAGATTCTTTTAGCAAAATAACTTACAGAATTTGAAGGCATATAATATATATATTCCTGAAAATTATGGAAGTTACTTTTGCAAAAGAAGATAGTGCTAT
>JAEKNW010000093.1 GCA_016838885.1 Candidatus Cloacimonadota bacterium | reverse complement strand
CCTTTCATATTGTCTCCTAGAATTTCATTTATTTCTATCTAGGAAACTGTACCAGATTAAACTTCCAAATCTGTACCATTTTAAACTTCTATTGACAATTGTAGATTATCGCCCCTTGAGTCTTCGCTAAAGCTACGCCTTCACTAGCCGGGGCTTGGGTTTGTGGGGGATTCTTACACAGGGTCTTCGAGCCCTGCCTATTATATTTTCATCCCTTCGGGATTTAAGAGGCCTTCTTAAAACATTAATGATATTGTCCTGCATGCAACCTACATGTCAATTTCAAAAGTTGGTGTAATATAAATGAAAAGTGTGCTTTGTTTGTAATATTAGAAGATTAAAGTAATGGGCAACATATAGTTAGTCTAAACAGTCTCGTTGAATAGGACCCTGGGCTAACTATTAGGTTCTCTCTAGTAGTGTGGGAATTAAAAAAAATCTTTATTTTTTATTGAAAATATGATTTACAATAATGATATCATAGTCCTTAGTCTAATCTTAGGGAAACCTTAGTCATTCCTTTGAGTATCTCGATGAAATCCCAATGATTCATCGAGATACTTAAAGGCATCACTAGGCAAACCCTTTTGTAATGCCTATTTGAGGCCCTTAAAAACATGTGAAATTTAGTCTGCTTTTAGATAAAGAGCAAATTTATATTTTGACAACTTTTCTTAAAATACTGTTTACATTATTAAATATTTATCTTAATTTTCTGCGGTCTTCCATTTTGCTTACCACTCTACTTGAGAGTGAACCAGAAGAATATGTGTTGCTCCTCTGGAGCTAATATAGTCCAAGCTCTACAAGCTTGGAGCGGGCGGGAACGCCCGCCTTCTGAAGAAACACCCCGTCATCTTCGATGCCACCCCTCTTGGACATCCCTCTGGGATTAAGAGGGGATTGAAGAAACACCCCGTCATCTTCGATGCCACCCCTCTTGGGCATCCCTCTGGGATTAAGAGGGGACTGAAGAAACACCCCGTCATCTCAATGTCGTTAAGTTAAGACTTGCCAAAAAACATAAATAAAATAAATTAGTATCATAATATAAAAAAGGATGCTATGATGAAAAAAAAATAAATAAAGAAATAAATGAAAAATTAGATAATCCATTAACAATTATTA
>JAEKNW010000092.1 GCA_016838885.1 Candidatus Cloacimonadota bacterium | reverse complement strand
AGGAAAGATACTTTTGTAAATGTCTAGTGGACACGCCTTTGAATTTTTGAAACCATTGTTTCATCTCTCCATGAATGCCATTGAGTGTTCCTAGGTTATGCTCATCTAGAGTATGAAATCCTGAAGGAATTTGAACGAAGAACACTTATATTTCTTTGATACTTCTTGATAAGCGGACTTGCTATCTGTAACCATCGTTCCATTCGGTTTGATTCGGTTTGCTAAAGCCTTATCAAAATCTTGAATCAGTGGGTTTCCTTGCCCAATTAATTTTGTAATCATTTGATCAGACTCATCCATCGCAACCAGTACACAAACGTGTTCGTTACTGATTCCGCGTTTGATGGCTGGGGTTCCTCTTTTCTTGGCTTTCCGAGGCATCAATGGATTTTTACTGTTCTTCTTGATGCCTTTGAAGTTCAGTAAAAAATAGGTTTCATCCATTTGGATTTCTCCGGACAATCTCTCGTTTGCTTGATACTGAGTCATTACTTCCATGGCCTTATGTCGCCAATGAAAGGCTGTTGTCACAGAAATGCCGACTTTGGATGAAATCGTTCGCAAAGATTGACCAGACATCATTTCTTCAATGAAACGATTCCATACTTGATAATTCTTCTTCGTGGATTGAACAATTGATTTTGTCGTATCGGAAAAACTCTTATGACAGTCTTTACAAACGTATTTTTGTCTCATTGTTTTTGTTTTTCCGTTTTTTACAAATGCCAATGATCCGCAATGCGGACAGTGACTTGCCTGACGAGTTCTTTCTCGATAAAGAATCCGATGCATCGCATTTGTCGCTTCGATTTCAAATGTGGACTTTTCGGATATGTAATCCTTAAGTTCACTCATCTCATCAGCACAGATTGTGTTTACTAGTTCATAAATCATTTCCAGATTGTTCATCTTACGCAGCTCCTAGACATAAAAATGTCCTTAAGCAACCAGCTCATTAGTTGTTTAAGTCGCCAAACCAAGACAATCTTCATGAGCTGGTTGATTAAGGACACTTAATCAATCAAACATTCTATTTTCTGTCTTGATTTGGCAACTATATTGTATCAAATTATTCCTATTCTATCAATTGTTTTATGAATCTCATCAGTACTTTGCTTGAACACAGCTTAT
>JAEKNW010000091.1 GCA_016838885.1 Candidatus Cloacimonadota bacterium | reverse complement strand
AAATAATGCAGTAGATCTTTGAGAATAGCACTATATTCTTTTGCAAAAGTAACTTCCATAATTTTCAGGAATATATATATTATATGCCTTCAAATTCTGAAAGTTATTTTGCTAAAAGAATCTGCACTCTTCTCTAAAGATCTACTGCACCATTCGGGCTAAATTGACTCAGAGTTTGAGACCGTATGTCTTAAATCCCCTCTTAATCCCAGAGGGATGAAGCAAGAGGGGTGGCATCGAAGATGACGGGGTGTTTTAAAAAAAATAACAAGAGCTACACAGAGTGTAGGAGGAGTTCCACAGAGTTTTAAGAGGAAAGTCTGTCCACTAATTACACGAATTACACGAAGAAGAAGAAGATGCCTCACACAGAGCTCACACTGAGGGTAAGCTCACTGGGAGCGCCTTCATCCCTGAAGGCAAAAATACCTTAGTTTTTTGAAAATATGATTTACAATAATGATATCATAGTCCTTAGTCTCATCCTAGGGAAACCTTAGTCATTCCTTACTGTATCTCGATGAACTTCCGATGATTCATCGAGATACTTAAAGGCATCACTAGGCAAACCCTTTTGTAATGCCTATTTAAGGCACTTAAAAATATGTGGGATTTAGTCTGCTTTAGGAAAAGATGCTGAGGTTTAATTTGATAATTTTTCTTTATATATTGTTTACAATGTAAAATATTCTTTTCTATTTACTTGAGTCATCCAATTTGCTTACCACTCTACTTGAGAGAGAGCCAAAAAGATGCCAGCAAGGATGCTAGCGTTCCCAGTTAACAAGGTTTCACTGAGGGTAAGCTCACTGGGAGCGCCTTCATCCCTGAAGGCAAAAAAAGATGCCAGCAAGGATGCTAGCCTTCCCAGTTAACAACACAAACACATAGTGATTCTTTAGTTCTACTCATCTGTTGTTACTACCCCAACCACTCTAAGTAGAGACGCTTCAGCCTTTATCTTCAAAGGAAAGGCGATGATTTCCAATTCAGGGTAGGGAAGAAGCCGGTCTAAGTTGCAGAGATTCTCAATAATGAAGATATCATTGTTTAGAAGTGTGCTATGAATGGGATAAGGTTCATAATCTGGAGAAGGTGCATCTAAAGCAATTAACTTTATTTGACGAGACACTAAGAAATCAGCTAAATCTTGAGTAATCACCGGGTGCTTTTTATAATAATCAGCGCTTCCGTAATATTGGTCAAATCCTGTATAGAAAAGGATTATATCATCCTTAAAGATTAGTTCGTCATAAGATTTTTTGTAGCAAATTTGACACACTTTTCTAACATCGAAGACTTTGGCTTTTCCGATAAATCTATCTAAAGGATATTCAGAAACATAATCTCTGTTATTAAAGAAGTGCAGTGGTAGATCAATATGACTTCCGGCATGCATCCCACTTGTAAGAAGAAAGGCATTGTACTTATCTTCTTGATAATTTGCTTGCTGATAAATAGCTGTCTTAGGATCACCTGGATAAACCGGCATCTCATTTTCGATTACTCTGCTTAAATCAATGTATTTTTTCATGTTTGCTCACTTTGTTAAGGTTATAGGAGAATATATAGATAGAATAGTTTCGGTCAAGAATTTCTTTTTTATAGATAATACTCAGGTATAGAGATTGTTCAATCATCAAACCACCTTCCCTAATAGCTTATCCTTAAAGAAGTCGATAATATTGCCCATCTTAAGGTTTTCTTGACATTTTTAATGATTGTTTATTGGTAACAAAGCCTCTTCAGTCGGACGGTGGAGATTCTCTCCGCCCCAAGCTGTAAGCTTGTTAGTATTAAATCCCGAAGGGATGAAAATATAATAGGCAATCGTCGTAAGACACTGTACCGATTTCCCAACCAAAGATGAGCCCTACAGAGGCGATAATATTGATTTAAATCTTCGAATTTTTTTCGATTTAAACCCATTATTTACATCTAATTGATTGTCGCCCCTCCGGGGCTTAGGTTTGTGGGGGGATTCTTACACAGGGTCTTCGAACCCTGCCTATTATATCTGCATCCCTTGGGGATTTAAGAGGCCCTGTTAAAATATTAATGATATTGTCCTGCATGCAAGTAATAAGTCAATTTCAAAAATATGGGTAATAAATAAAAAGTGTGCACTAATTGAGCCCTTTAAAAATTAAAGTATTCAATATCAATTAGTTCATTTAAGCAAAAGTGCTTTTGCAAAGTCCTAGCGCACTACTTGGAATCACCTAATTTATTATTTTTAGCAATAAAAATCATCTTCTGCTAATTTTTTATTTGACAGATAATCAGTGGTGATTATTTTTTGTTCATAAGATAAAAAATATAGAAAAGGAGATTAAGAAAATGGCTAAAAAAGTCGATAAAGGTACTTTATCAATACATACAGAGAATATATTTCCGATAATAAAGAAGTGGCTTTATTCGGAGCATGATATATTCTTTAGAGAGTTAATATCAAATGCAATTGATGCTATGAATAAGCGAGTGATTGAAGAGTCTGGGATTGATACAAAAGATTTCGGAGTTGAAGTTAAGATAGATAAAAAGAAGAAGACCATCACTTTTAGTGATACCGGTATAGGTATGACAGAGGAAGAGATTGAGAAATACATTAATCAGATAGCTTTTTCAGGAGCAGAAGATTTTGTAGAGAAGTACAAGGATGTGCAAGCTAATATTATAGGTCATTTTGGCTTAGGATTTTACTCTTCTTTCATTGTGGCAAATAAGGTTACTATTGATACTTTATCTTATAAAGAGGGAGCAAAAGCAGCCGGTTGGTCATGTGAAGGTTCAACAGAATATGAGATTTATGATGGTAAGAGAAAGGAAGTTGGAACAACTATCACCATTCATGTTAATGATGAATCAGAAGAGTTTTTAGAAGAGGATAAAGTTCAATCTATTTTAGAGAAGTATTGTAGCTTTATGTCTTTCCCTGTGAAATTCAATGATAAGGTAATCAATGAAAAACCTGCTTTATGGAACAAGAAGCCAAATGAAGCAACAGATGAAGAGTATAAGGAGTTTTATCGCAATGCTTTCAAACAGTATGATGAACCCTTATTCTGGATTCATCTCAATGTTGATTATCCTTTCAATCTCAAAGGAATTCTTTATTTCCCTAAGTTTAAAAACCAGTTAGATGTTAATAAAGGTGAGGTTAAACTCTTCTGCAATAATGTCTTTGTGGCTGATAACTTAAAAGATCTTATTCCTGAATTTCTCCTCTTGTTAAAAGGTGGAATTGATATTCCTGATATTCCTCTAAATGTTTCCAGAAGTTTCTTACAAAGCGATTCAGAAGTTAAGAAGATTTCTAATTATATTGTAAAAAAAGTAGCAGATCACTTCAAGAGTGCCTTCAAAGACGATAGAGAAAAATATGCATCTTATTGGAAAGATATTTCTGATTTCATTAAGTATGGACTTCTTACCAACGAAGATTTCTTTAAAGCTTTAGAAAAGCAGATTGTTTATAAAACAACTGATGGCAAGTGGTTAACCATAGAAGAGTATCTTGAAGCAAACAAAACAGATGCTAAACCACAAAAGATTTATTATGCTCCAAGCGAAAATACTCAAGTATCTTACATTGAAATGCTTAAGCAACAAAACATCGATGTTATTTATGCAGAATCTATGTTAGATTCTCATCTATTCCAAAAACTTGAAATGAGTAACGGTGATGTCAGATTTGTCAGAGTTGATTCTGAAATAAATGATGATTTAGTTGAAGAAGATTCTGATGCTAAACTCTCCATGCAGATAAAAGAGATTTTTGATAGAGAGATCAACGGAGCTGTAGAGGCTTCATTCGGTAAAGACAGTTATAAAGATTTCTTGAAAGACCATCCTCAAGCTGTTGAATTGCTCACTCCTTACCTTAAGACAGAAGATGAAAGCACTAAAATAGATGTCTATGATTTACCTCTTGATGTTAGAGAAAAACTTGGCGATAAGGCAATGAAAACTATCTTTGAACATGTTTATACTGAAGTTCAAGTGGAAACTAAGAAACTTAAAGCTGAATCTATTCCAGCTATGATTGTCTTTGATGAATTCATGCGCCGTTTCCAAGAAATGAATGCCATGATGGCTCGTGAGGATATGGATATGCTCAAGAACCATAAGCTCATTCTTAATACTCAAAATCCTACTATTAAGAAAATTGTGGAGATGAAAGAGAAAGGAGAAGATGAAAAAGCTAAAACTATGGTTAATTTCGTCCATGAACTTGCTCTGTTAGAACAGAAACCATTTAGCGGAGAAGAATTAAAGAAATTCATCGCTGATGCAAACAAAGTGATTCAGTTAGTATAAGCTAAATTTAGTTTAAGAAATAAATTATTAAGGCACTCCTTCAAGAGTGCCTTGATTTATAGGACTTTTTCTCAAGTAGAGCGGGTAACAAAAAAAATCAAGCTATGATGATTTTATCCCAAAATAATGCAGTAGAATTTTTGGAAGAGTCAATCGCCCTTGATTCCTCTGCAATTTTCCCATAATCTCTACTACATTAACTGGGTTGAAGCATCCAAAAAAAGCATTAGTAAAAAAAAATAAAAAAAATACTTGCCTAATTTTACAAATTTAGACAATGTTGACTGAAAGGGATGTTATTATAAAAATTATCCTTTATAAGAGCATTTATTAGATAAAACTATAATGGAGAAAATATGATTGAAGTAATTAGAGAAAAATGTGTAGGTTGTGGTAAATGTTTGAAAGCCTGTGCCTACGGAGCAATCACTATTACTGATAAAGTAGCAGAGATAAACGCTGATAAATGTGTTCTATGCGGAGCATGTGTTTCAGCTTGTCCTTTTGAAGCAATTTTTATTAGGAAATCAGCACAGAAAGTGGTCAATAAAGATGAATATAGAGGTGTGTGGGTTTTTGCAGAACAACAAGACAAAGATATAGCTCCTGTTGTTTATGAACTCTTAGGCAAAGGAAAGGAGTTGGCAGAAGATAGAGAGTCCAAATTAACAGCTATTTTGTTCGGTCATCAAGTTGGAGATTTAGTTGATAAATTATATCATCATGGAGCTGAGGAAGTTATTATGATCGATGATCCACTTCTTCTAGATTTTACTGACGATTTATATGCAGAAGCTATGCAAGAGTTAATTAAAAAATACAAACCTGAAATTATCTTGACAGGAGCAACAAATACAGGTAGGTCATTCTTACCTAGAGTAGCTACTGCTATGAATACAGGCTTAACTGCTGATTGTACCGGGCTAAAAATAGACCCTGCCACTAATAATCTAATCCAGACACGTCCTGCTTTCGGTGGGAATATTATGGCAAGAATTGAGACCCCTAATCATAGACCACAAATGGCAACCGTTCGTTATAAAGTAATGGACCCTCTTAAGATGGATACTTCCAAGAAAGGAAAACTTATTGAAGAAAAATTAGAATTGGAGTTGGCAGAAAGATTAACCAGATTTATTAAGAAAGTAAAAGAAGAAGGAAGCTTAGCCAATATTGTTGATGCAAACATAATAGTTGCAGGTGGTAGAGGCTTAAAGAATGCTGAAAACTTCAAAATGTTGGAAGAGTTAGCAGGCTTACTCGGAGGAGCAGTTGGTGCTTCTAGAGCAGCTGTTGATAATGAATGGGTTTCTTATCCACACCAAGTTGGGCAAACTGGTAAGACAGTCAAACCTTCTATTTATATTGCAACAGGTATTTCAGGAGCAATCCAACATCTTGCGGGTATGTCTTCTGCAGACTATATAATCGCAATTAATAAAGATCCGGAAGCCCCAATCTTTAAAGTTGCAGATTTAGGTATTGTTGGAGATCTCTTCGAGATTATACCTCTAATGATTAAGAAGTTAAAAAAAGCTGAATAAAATGAATTTTATTGCTGATAAGATTGTGTTTTCCTTTAATAATATTCGGAAAAAGGCATCGATTCAAGTCCATGCAAAGGCTACCGGAGACCTATTATTCGAAAACACAATTATTTATCCGGCTCTGATAAATTCGCATGACCATTTAGCGGGAAACTGGTATCCCCCTGCAATCTCAGAAGAGAAATTTGCTAATTCTCATATTTGGGTTAAGGCAATGAAAAATCATCCCACCTATTTAGATAGAAATAAATATTGGGTCAATGATGGTTCTTTCATTCTTACTAGTAAAAAAGAGATAACTCTTTGCTCTTTGGGAGTTTATAAGAATATATTTTCAGGTGTTGTGGCAGTCCAAGACCATGCTCCAAGACAGACCCAAGAATATTATAATTCATTTCCCATTAATGTTATTAGTGAATTTACTCAATGTCATTCACTTCCTCTGGGGAACTGGTGGGGAGGAGCTTCTGCAGAAGAAGAATTTGCTCTTGCACAAGGGAAGCTTCCTTTTATAGTTCATTTGGGAGAAGGGGTTGATGAGATAACTTCTCAAGAATTCACAGATCTTAAAGCACGAAAGTTACTGGCTGAAAATACTATAATGATTCATGGAATAGCCCTTAAAGACGAAGAGATAGAAGAGATAAGCCAGGCCGGTGCCACTATCTGTTGGTGCCCTACCTCAAATGAAAACCTTATCGGTAAACATCTTAACATCAATTCTTGTTTAAAATATAATGCTAATGTAGTTATTGGTACAGATTCAACGCTCTCCGGTAATATTAATCTTTTAGCCGAGATGAAATTCAGCAAAGAGAATTTCCCTCAAGTATCAAGCTTAGATATCTTTAAAATGGTTACAGTCAATGCTGCAAAAGCTCTAAAATTACCCCCTGAATATGGCAGCTTAGAGTCATCTTCAGCAGAATTGCTGGCCATAGACCAAATCTTAGCTGACCCTTTTGATAATCTAGTGAATGCAAAACCTGAAAATATTAAACTTCTCTTACATAAACATAAGCCTATCTTAGGAGATGCCAAGTATCTTGATTATTTTGACGTTAATCCTGAAGAATACTCACTCTACAAGGTAGGAAGAAGAGAAAAATTTGTAATTGGAGATTTTAAAAAACTCACAGATTATGTTAATAGCTTTCTAGACTATCATAAAACATTCCCCTATTTACCACAACACTAACAATTAAAAGAATATTAAATGCTTAAATTAATTGAAATTTTCTCAAGTATTCAAGGTGAGTCCTCTTATATCGGTTATCCTTGTATCTTTATCCGTTTTGCTGAATGCAATCTACGCTGTAATTATTGCGATACCAAATATAGCTATAAGGCTAATTTCTCTCTGAATGTTGCTAATATTTTAGACGAAATTAGAAAGTATCATCCCATCAAACTAGTTGAAATCACAGGAGGAGAACCACTTCTACAAGCCGAAATTACAGATTTAGTAGAAGCTCTTCTGACCAATAATTATCAAGTCCTCTTAGAAACTAATGGTTCACTGTCATTAGATAAAATTGATAAAAGAGTTCATAAAATTATCGATGTTAAAACTATTAAAAGTGGTTCAAAAAATAGCTTCTGTATGGCGAATTTAGACTATATGACTAGCCAAGATGAGCTAAAATTTGTTATCTCTGATTATGATGATTATCTATGGAGCAAAGACTTCATTTTTGAGAATAATCTCCTAGGTAGAAACATACTTTTCTCACCAGTCTATGACCGCATTGCTCCTGATATCTTAGTAGCATGGATTGTTGAAGATAAGCTCAATGTCCGCTTCCAACTCCAGATCCATAAGTATATTTGGGACCCTAATAAGCAGGGAGTGTAGATGAAGGTTGAATGGGTTAAACCCAAATAATGCAGTAGAATTTAGGGAAAAAGCGAATAGCACTATCTTCTTTCCTGTGTTGGCGTAGCTTTAGCGAAGTATTATCAAAGTTCTACTGCACCATTCGGGTTAAAAAAAAATCCCCCAACCAGGGGGATAATTATATTTTATTGACTTCAATTAACTTCAGTTAATTTCAATAACTACATGTTTATCTTTTCTAAATTGTTCGTGATTTTTAACTTTAAGGACAGTTATATCCTTGCTAACTTCAACTAATTCATAAGCAGATTTTGGTTGTTTAGTGTGAATAGTGATATCATCTTTGTAAGCTTTGATTTCGATTTCATCATTTTCAGCAAGATTCTTTGCTGTGAATTGATCTCTTTTGAAATCACTTTTTAATGTTTCCACAGAACCTAAAAGTCCCCATAAAACACCACCTTCTTTAGATGTAATTCCCATTTCTCTCAACTCTGATTTTTTACCAATTACATAATAAATTGTGTTAATCTCTTTTTCTTGTTGAGTTATTAACTCTTGATTTTTCTTAATTGATTGCTCATAGTTTGCTATTAAGACATCTGTGGCATCTAACTCAGCTTGTAATCTGTTAATTTGAGCTTGAATCTTTTCTTTGTCTGCATTTGATGAGTTCAAAGCATCTTTTAAAGAGTTGATTTCAGCATATAGTCTTCCTCTTTCGGTTCTTAAAGAACTTAGCTCTTTCTGATTTTTTTGCAGAGTTTCTAAAGATTGGTCAACAATATAGTCAGGACCAAGCTCAACATTACTTGCCATTTGTTTCTTAGATTGGGTAATCTTAGCAAGTTCATTCAATTTTTCTACAAGTAATTGATTCTTTTCATCTTTGAGTTGCAAGTCTGCAATAGTCTGTAGTAAGTTTTCTTTTTCATCAAACATATTGTTATGTTCAACTTCTAGTTGAGCAATTCTATCCTCATAATCCTTAACTATAGAATCATGATTTCCCAATTTGTTTTGAGATGATACCAACAATCCCGCCAATATAGCAGAAACAACAATTAATACTATTAATATGATGTTTGAAGCTTTCATTTGTCTCTCCTTTAATTCAATATAATATTTATAATAATAATATAATATTTAGTGGAGGGATGTCAAGAAATAATTTGACATTTTTTTTAGTCTAAAATATAGTAATTTTGAGGAGTTTTTATGAAGTATAAATATCTAAATGAATGGGCTGACAACAGATTAATTAACTTAGAGATCAAGGGTTTGCAGAAATACCAAGATCAATATCTTATTACCTTTTTTAAGAGTGAATGGCAATTACAAATCTCTCTAAACCAAGGTAATGCTTTTATGTTTATAACAGAGAAGGAGATGCTACCCTGGGAAGAGGCCAGAAATCTGAATCTCTTCATCCAAATCATGAATAAATCTATCATTAAATCTGTGGCACTTTCTAAGTTAGATAGAATTTATTTCCTTGAAATAGAAAAGAGAGATATCTATAATGAAACAAAGGAATATACTTTTATTTGCGAATTTGGGGCCAACTTCGAGAATCTAATTATTTGTGAAAAGATAAATAATAAGCTAATTATTATAGATTCATTAAAAAAGTTTAGTTTCGCGGATAATAATCAAAGACAGATTATTCCCAAAATGGAATGGCAGGCATCACAAACCTCATTTACCCCTCAGACAGAGAAAGTAGTTTTTCCTGTTGATATTATTGATGGTAAAATCCAAGAAGGAACTAAATCCGGATTTGATAACATAAATGATTTATTAGAGAAAATCTATTATGATGTAATTATAAGTAAGAAGATGGACCAGTTAAAGAAAAGCTTGATTAGTAATTTAAAGAGCAAACTCAAGAAAACAAGCAAAAAGCTGAATAAACAAGAGGAAGAATTAGCAGTTGCCCAAAATGAGGAAAAATGGCTTCATTATGCAGAATTGTTAAAATCATCTACTCATAGAATCACTAAAGGTATGTCTGAAATTGAGCTACCTAATTATTTTCTACCAGATTTCCCCAATATAGTAATCCCTCTTATGTCAGATAAGAGTCCAACAGAAAATAGTAATTATTATTTTAAGAAATACAAGAAAGCTAAAGTCGGGCAAGAGCTTATTGCTCAGCAAATAGTTAAAACTAAAGTCGAAATAGAGGAGCTTAATAGAGATATTTCCGATATAGAAGAAGAAGAAAGTTATCTGGAATTAGTTGACCTTACTTCCTCACAAGCAAACCATAAAAGAGAGATTGAGACAAAAGTCTATTTTAGAAGATTAAAAATAGACGATAACTGGGAGATATTTATTGGTCGCTCCTCAGCAGAGAATGATCTACTCACTTGTAAGGTGGCTAAGGGACGTGATTGGTGGTTTCATACCAGAGTCTTTCAAGGGACTCATGTAGTGCTTAGAAACTATGCCAATAAACAGCTTCCGGATAAGTATCGTATTCTCTGTAGCCAACTGGCAGCTTACTATAGCAAGGCTAAAAAGTCGGAAAATGTGCCTGTTGATTATACTCAAATCAGGTTTGTGCGTAAGCCTCGAGGTTCAGCTCCAGGCTATGTAACCTATAAAAATCAAAAGACCCTCTTTGTAAATCCCATTGATTACCGAGAAGCAATGAAAATTCTAGGCATAAAACATGAATAATACGAGGGATATGACTTGTGAGGGGATTGTTCTCAGGGTAATTAAATACAAAAATCACCATGCGATGTTTCGTTTTATTACCCCAGATAATGGGGTGATTCAATGTTCAGTAACAGGGCTCAATAACAGTAAAAAGAATTTTTCAGGAGTAATAAGTAATCTTAATTATTTAAACCTAGAGTTAACCAAACCAGCAAATAGTGAGATTTATAATGTTAAGAATGCTCATTTAATAAGTGCTCTAGCGGATGTTAATAATTATGCTTGCTTCAAATATCAAAGTGCTGGAGGTGAGTTATTTACCAAAATAGAGAACTATTTGGAAGAAGATTATGCTGATCTTTTTAGACTTTTACTCAATTATTTAGGCTATTTACCTAAGATAAAGACAAATCAGATTGCTATATTTTGGCGGTTCTTGATTCATTATTATTACATCTTAGGAATTCCCATAAATCTTCAAGCCTGCTCAGAATGCAATAAAAAACTAACAGAGTCTATCTATTATTCACTTAATAATCACGCTTTAATCTGCTCAAATTGCGCCCCTAAACATCAAGTTAAGAGTATCACTCCTAATTCTCAGACTTTACTAATTCAATTACCTACCATAGGCCGAATAATCGATGATTTATCTATTAATGAGCAAGAAAAAAAAGAGATAAATGAGCTGTTGCTAGCTCATTTATCTCATAGTTTACATAAAGATATTACACTAAAGAGTCTTGGTATTTAGTCTTGGTCTAAGTGTTCTCCAATAATTACTTCTTCGATATCACGTTTAGGAACATGATGGGTATTAGCTTCATCTCTCCAGTACTGAATTTGATTATCAATTACAGGTTCTATTTTAATATGTTCTATAGGTTTTCCCAAAGCTATACACAAGAGAATAGAATATTCATCTTCTGAAAGGTCTAAGATGTTACCTAATAATGGTTTATTAATAGAAGCTATAAGACATCCACCCAAACCCAGTTCTGTTGCGGACAAAGTAATAGTTTGGGCTGCAATGCCAGCGTCAAAATGGGCATATTTTTCAATAGAAGACCGAACTAACATTATTATGTAGCCACTCGGACGTTCCTCAGGTTCTGGACCAGGCCAGTCTGACAAATATCCTGCCCAGTTTAAACACCTAAAAATCTCATCATTCATTCTTTTTGTATTTGAGATGATATATCTCAAATTTTGTAAGTTAGCCGCAGATGCAACTTTAGTAGCATTATTGATAATAAGAGAAAACTCATCTGTAGTTATTCTTCTACTATTATCAAATCTTCGGCAACTTCTATTTTTTTTTATAAGATCAGTTAAACTCATTTTTACCTTTGATATTATTATTTATTTACTTTTTTAGCTTCAAGAGAGAGAGGAGCATCGAAGAGATTTTGAACAGTATGTTTGTAGAATTTATATGAACGTAATTTGTCATAAGGTAATGGCTTATTTGCATATAATACTTCAAAATCATCCTTTATGTTTAGTTCTAGTTGGATGTTTCCTCCGTCATTCATAGTAGAAGGATACCACCATAAATCTCCATTGAGGGCGAATCCGTCTTTATCTTTGCTATAAGCTTCATCTTTTGATTGATTGGAGATAGTATATTTCACCATCAAATTAATCTTATCCTGAGCTAAGTCTTCATCTGTTAAAGTAAATTTCCAGATATTAGCAAAGAATCTGATTTTTTCCACAAAAGCATACTCTAGTGTTTTTTCAAAATTGTTCTCATCATATTGAAGGATTCTTTCGATTGGCCTTGATTCATTGTTTATGGTAAATGACTGCAATTTGGTATCTTCATCAATCAGGAAACTTAATTCATTAGTATTGTTTAATCTAGATTTATCGATAGTTAAGTATGATACAATTAATAGATTACTTTCTTTTTCATCAAAGACTATTTGGATTTTCTGATTTTCAACAGGCATCCAATAAATTGTTTTCTCATAATTTTTTTCTTGAACTTTCTGTAAAGCATCCTCTCTTCCTGATACTTTGGCACTACAAGCTACAGTAAATATTAATACAATTATTAACAACATGTTTAGAAAAACTCTCATATTAAACTCCTTATTCTTTATGTATGTAATTTTAAAGAAATTGCTCAGAATTGTCAAGAAGATATTTAATATTTTATAAGTAGCGGACTCCTTTTGTGGAAAAAGCATTAACTTTAAGATCAGAAAACTCCTTGTTTATAAACTTTTTTACTGCTGCAGCACCAATCATAGCACCATTATCCATACAATATTGTAGTTGTGGTACATAAACTTCTGCGCGAATTTTCTTTGCTTCAATTTCCATCTTTGCCCTTAAGCCTTTATTCGCTGAAACTCCACCTGCTATAATAATCTTATCTATCTTCTCTTGCTTAGCATAATTTATGGTCTTTTTGACTAGAATTGAAACGATTGCTTTTTGCAATGATGCACAGATATTATCTTTGTTTTTTATAATAAAATCTTCTGTTTGACTTTTCACATAATTTGATACAGAAGTCTTTAATCCTGAAAAACTAAAGTCATAATTATTTTTTTTATTCATTCCCAGAGGAAAGTCGTGAAAGTTTTCATCCCCACTTTGGGCTAATCTGTCAATAATAGGTCCTCCGGGATAGCCAAGTCCTAATAATTTTGCGCTCTTATCAAAGGCTTCTCCGGCAGCATCATCTCTTGTCTGACCAATAATCTTAAACTTCTCTTCAGTAATGAAATGAACCAATTCGGTATGTCCTCCTGAAACTACTAAAGCTAAATAAGGCGCTGATAGGTTGGGGTGTTCTATAAGATTAGCTGCAATGTGTCCTAGCATGTGATTAACAGTGATTAGGGGAAGCTTCAATGCATAAGCTAAACTCTTTGCATAAGATAATCCCACTAGTAATGAACCAATTAAGCCGGGATTGACAGAAACTGCAATTGCTGAAATATCTTTAAGCTCTAAGTTTGCTTCTTGGAGAGCCAATTCTGTGAGTTTCATAATATTTCTAAGATGTAATCTAGACGCTATTTCCGGAACAACTCCTCCATATTTGCCATGCTCTAATTGAGATGAGATCAGGTTGGAATAGACTTGGTAACTTGTGTCAATTATGGCAATCGAAGTGTCATCACAGGAGCTTTCAAAGGCAAGTATAAATTGTTTATTCAATATTCTCTTCCCTCTCAATATTTAACTGATTAATCTTCTTATACAAAGTCGAACGTTCAATTTTTATGGTTCTAGAAACTTCACTCATCTTCCAGTTATGTTGTTTAAGTTTTTGAGTTAAAAAGTTTCTTTCAAAGGTAACTACAGCCTCTTTAAAGTTATCCATCTCATACAAATCTAGAGTACATTCATTGCAATCTTTTGAAGAAGTTAATTTTCTAAAAGCAGATTTGATGACTTTATTATTGATAATTTTGTATTTTAGGGCAATATTCTTACAGAAGTTCTTCAATTCAACAACATTACCAGGCCAATTATATGTCTTTAACATATCCTTGATTTCTTCAATATTCATCTCGCAATCTAAAAAGTATTGATCACTCATGGTCTCCATAAAATACTTGAAGAGAATTGCTAAATCATTTCCTCGATTACTAAGAGAAGGGATCAATAAATAGTTGTTTTTTAAGATTTCCTTAAGTTTACTATTAAGGCTTTTCTTTGCCCTTAATCTTCCCATTGTATTAGATGTAGTAAAAAGGAAAATAGGAATATTTGAAGAGCTTTTTGCTTGTTCAATATATTTTACTAAAATTAACTGGATACCATTGCTCAAGTTAGCTAATTCATCAAAATGAATAATCCCTGAATCATTTTCCTCAATCAATTCAGTTAATTTTCGTGATATAATCTCACTTTTATCAAGGTGACTATGACGTAATTGATAATCTATTTCGTTAGAAAGTTGGCGACAGTTAACCTGAATAAAAGGCATCCCAAAGCGAGGTGAGTTGTTATAATAGTAATTTACACAAATATGTTTTCCTGTGCCTGGAGCACCATAAATGATTAAAGATTGGTCTTTTATAGTCGCATTGATAATATCTTCTTTCAATGTTCTTATCTTCTTAGAAATCCCTAGAAATGGATGCTTACTCAAGATCTGTTTCTTGAGATTTTTGTTATGATGAAGGAGATTTTTGTTCTCGTCTTCATTTTGCGAATATTTTATAGCATTTTCAATGTTTACGATTAGATAATTTAGATTAAATGTTTCACCCTTTTCTATGAAAGTGAAGACACCCAACTTTCGAATCTCTTTCAATTCTAAAGGACTTGCTTCTGCTGAAATTGCCAAAATTTTGGCTTTTGTTTTGTAGTCATAGACTAAAGCACGCGTTATCTGAATCCCATTTAGGGTGCTGTAGGTGAGCATCATATTGACTACGATAACTTCAGGTTGAAAAATCTCGTATTCTTCAAATAACTCATCGCTATCAAACACGATCTTTATATCATAACCGTGTTTCTCTAAAACCATTTTGTATTGAGCTGCCAAATATTTGTTGTCTTCTACAATTAGTACTTTATGTGCCACAATTATCCTCTCTAAAATTATCTTTAGGTGAAGTTTAAAAAGTGTAGATTTTTGTCAACACTTTTTTATTATAAAATGATAAAATAGAAAGATTTTAAAACCTGTATTACATTGCAATATGGTCTCTTATGAGCAAGAGTAGCTACAGTTACTCTATATTTAGCAATGGATACTTTTCCTTTCAGGGGGGCATCATTCGGGTTAAACCCAAATAATGCAGCAGACCTTTGTGAAGAGCACTATATTCTTCTGCAAAAGTAAGCTATATAATTTTCATGAATATATATATTATATGCCTTCAAATTCTGTAACTTATTTTGCTAAAAGAATCTGCACTCTTCCCTAAAGTTCTACTGCATCATTCGG
>JAEKNW010000090.1 GCA_016838885.1 Candidatus Cloacimonadota bacterium | reverse complement strand
TAAAATCTTATATACCAAAGACTTATTATATACATTATTTATACTTTTATTAAACCCTTACAGGGTAATATCTCTGTGGTAGCCACATTACCCAGGGTTACGATACTTTCAGCATCTTACCCTGGGCTAAACTATTTAATCCCTTTCAGGGATATATGATGAATCACTTTAATAATGTATTATTCTCATTTTCATATATTATTTACACCAGACTTGAACTTAAGCCTTCTTTTTTGTACTTTAGTGATACTTTTGTGCTTTTGTGTTAAAACTCATGAAGAAACTACTAAGATGGGGCAAAAACAAGAAAAATTAACAAATGTTTATCTGATTTAATATTAACTATTTAGTAATATAATTTATTGTTAATATTTTATAAATGAAAATTTATTTGACAAGAAATATATGCTTTCTCATTATTGCCTCAAATTATCGAGAGGAGTTTTTATATGAAGAACACTAAGTACTTTTTATTGATATTGATGATATTATCTACACTCTGTTTATGGGGTCAATACAGTGGCACAGGAACATTCGAGAAGATTGATAACTTAAATGATCTTGAATCTGGAGCATATTATGTGTTTTATGGTATTAATGGTAGTTATAATGGGGCTATGACTAATACAGGAACTACTAGGCTAGGTAATACTGATGTAACAATTAGTAGTAACCAAATTACAAATCCTTCATCAAATATTGTATGGTTGGTTTCAGGCAGTATAGCGAATGGTTTTACTGTTTATAATGAGAGTATTGAGAGATATGCACAGATTACTACTAATTCTACGTCAGGATTTTCATTAGTAGCGACATCAACCCATACTTATACTGTTTCTTATAATAGTTCCAAGGAATTTATATTTATATCTAACTCATCTACAGGTGGTAGCAGAGGAATTTCAATATATCAAAATGATTGGAGACCTTATACATCAACAAATAAATTGCAACTTTTCAAGTTAAGTAATTCAAGTAGTGGTCCTCCTACAGCAGAATTTTCAGCAAGTACAACTACTGTATATTTAGGAAATTCTGTTACTTTCACAAATGAATCAACTGATGGTTTAGCTCCTTTAACATATAGCTGGAATTTTGGAGATTCGACTACTTCAACAGACGAGAATCCTACACATACCTATGCTTCAATAGGAACATATACTGTATCTCTTACTGTTACTGATGATAATGATGATAGTGATACAGAGACTAAAACCGGATATATTACAGTCGAAGAAGCTCCTGAAGGAGCAACAGACTTATTTTTCTCAGAGTATATTGAGGGTGGTTCAAGCAATAAAGCTTTAGAAATTTTCAATGGGACAGGAGCTCCTGTTGATTTAAGTGATTACAGCGTTCTATTATATTCAAATGGGAGTTCAACGCCAACAACTACTTTAAATCTTAGTGGTACTTTGTTAAATGATGATGTTTATGTGATTTCAATTTCTGGTTCAGTAGCAGGAATATCATCTGTTTCTGATATAACAAGCGGTGTTGCTAATTTCAATGGTGATGATGCCATCGCCTTGAAAAAAAACAGTTCAAATATTGATATTATTGGTGTTATTGGTAATCGTACTAAGTGGGAAGTCGCAGGAGTTACTGCAGCAACTGAAAATAAAACCTTAGTCCGCAAAGCATCAGTCTTCTCTCCAACCACAAATTGGCCTTTATCTGCAGGTACAAATACAGAAGATTCTCAGTGGATTGTATATGCCCAAGATAATTTTGATTACATAGGTTCTCACAACTTTGCTCCTCTCACAGTTGATTTCTCTGCTAATCTTACTTCGACAACAGTAGGAACAACGATTCAATTTACTTCCAATGTTTCCGGAGGAATTGCTCCTTATGCTTATGAGTGGGACTTTGATAATGATGGTTTCTCAGATTCTGAAGCAGTTAATCCAACTCATATCTATAACCAAGCGGGTACTTATTCAGTATCACTCTATGTTGTCGATAACAACTTAGATGAAAGAACTCTTGTAAAAACAGATTATATCACTATCGCCTCGAATATTGTTTATGCAGATGATTTGATAATCTCTGAATATATTTCCGGAACAGGTAATAAATAATCTTTAGAAATCTATAATGGAACAGGTCAAACTGTAGATATGTCAGCTTATTCGATAAGAATTTCTAATCCGGGAGGAAACTGGAATCACACGATTACTCTCAGTGGAAATTTAGAAAATGACGCAGTGTATGTGTTAGCCCATCCAAGTGCTCACTCTACAATTACAAATATTGCTAATAACACAAATGGTAATCTGGCTTTTAATGGTAAGAATGCAATTGGTCTTTTCAAAAGTGAAGTTGCTCTTGATATTATCGGCCTTCCTAATGTTGAACCTAGTGGGGATGGATGGACTGTTGCTAATATCCCGAATGCTACTGCAAGCAAAACATTAGTGAGAAAAAGCCATATCGGCTCTGGTAATACTAATCCTGAGACATGGACAGGTTCAGGATCAAAAGATGGTGAAACAACTCCAGATTCTGAATGGATTGTCTTTGAACAAGACACTTTTGGAGATTTAGGAAATCACGACTTTGATTTCGGGGATAATACTCTTCCTGTAACCCTAACTTCCTTCACCTCTTCGATAAGCTATACAGGCTTAGGACAACCACGAGTATCTATTCAATGGAAGACTGAAGCTGAGAGCGGATTGATAGGATATAACATCTTGCGTGGTCAATCATCTGTTTTCGAAAATGCTGTCAGAGCAAATCAAGAAATTGTTGTTGCAACTAATAGTTTAATAGGAAATAATTATAACTATAATGATGAAAACGTGGACATCCACAGGACATACTACTACTGGCTCCAATCTGTTGAGTTATCAAATGAAAATGAGGTTTTTGGACCTATAAGTATCAAAGTAGTAAATAATAACTCAGACGGAGTTACTATACCTTATCAAACAACTCTTAGAAGCGTTTACCCTAATCCTTTTAATCCGACTGCAACTGTCAGCTTCTATGTTAAGAATCCTGATAGAGTTAAGATTCAAGTTTATAATATCAAAGGACAGCATATCAAAGAGTTATCTAATGATATCTATCAACCTGGTTTCCATAAACTTAACTGGAATGGTAAAGACCAAAATGGCAATGATTGTGCCTCCGGTATCTACTTCTTTAGAATGGAAACTAGCACCCAAAGCCAATTGTTGAAAGGTATTTTAGTTAAATAGTCTTGCTTCGCAAGAATGAAAAATGAAAAGATAAAAATGAAAAGTATAAAAGCCTCGCTAATGCGGGGCTTTTGCTCTTTTTAGAATATAGTGCTATTCTCAAAGATCTACTGCATTATTTGGGTTAAACTCCATTTAGTTATTCTTTTCTTCAATTCTAAGTTTTACACCTTCTCCGCAGTTTCGGCATATTTCAAAGGCTTGGCGGTTTTTGAGAACAGCATTTCTCATCATTTGGAAGGCTGGACCTTGCCAAATAGAGAGCAGAGATTGTTCTTTCACGTTACCAACCGGGAACTCAATATCTTTATCAAAACAGCAGATTGCAACTTCTCCATTCCAATTTACTACAGGTTGTTGCCACATACGTCTGCATTTGTTTTCCATTTTAAACTTAATCTCAAAGTTTTCACCTGTGATATTATAGCGTCTATATTTAGGATTATCAGGTAAGAATTTAATATCATCCTTAGTATAGATTTGGATTGTTTTAAAACTAAGTTGATCAACTTCTAAATCCTTAGCCATTTGCTTAATCTCTTCTATTTCATGTTCATTATGTTTCATAACTAAGAATTGCCATCTAATAATAGGAGTAGGAGATTTTAATCTTTTTTTAGCTTCCACCAGGGCTTTAACATTGTTAAGAACTTTTTCTAATTTGCCATTAACACGGTATTGGTTATAGGTCTCTTGGGTAGCACCGTCTAGGGATACTATCATAGAGTCTATTCCGGATTTGACAACTTCCTCAGCATTCATTTCAGCATTGAGATTTGTAGAGATGAGGGTAAATAGTCCGGCATCTGTAGCATATTTAATCATCTTATTAATTTCAGGATTTAGATAAGGTTCACCTTGATTCCACAAAATTATCATAGTTGAATATGCTTTAACTTCATCGATAATCTTTTGGAAAAGGGGGAAGGACATATATCCTTTAGCTCTTTTGAGAGTTCCATTTCCAGAAGGACAGAGGGGGCATTTCAAATTACAGATGTTGGTGGGTTCAATCATTACAGCAGTGGGATAACCCCAAATATGGCTCTTGTGAGTTAAGTTGGAGATACGACGAGAAGTATCTCCTAAAATTAGATTATTAATTTTGCGAACAGAGAGACTCTTCTGAGCTATTCTTTTATTTTGTTTAAGCATGTTTTTTCCTAGTATGAATTAGTCTAAGATTATAAATTTTTCTCTCTTGCTAACACTTTTGCCATTGGCAGTAGCTTTGATAATGTAGAAATAGGTGTTATTAGCTAATTTATCGCCTTGTTTATCACGACCATTCCAGCTTATCGAATTAAAGCCCTTAGTTACAAAAGATTTGAGAGAATTTATTTTCTTACCTGTTATGGTATAAATATCTATATTTATTTCGGCATCATTACTTATCATGAAAGTGAAGTCCCCACCACTTTTGGGCATAGGATTGGGGTAGGGGAGAATACTGCTGATAGAGAGTTCTGCATTATCCGCAACATTGAAAGATACTGTTTTAACCGAGGGACTATTAAGATTATCAAAAGCTAGTATTTTAAGAATGTGATTACCTGGAGTCAGGTTAGTAATTTGATATTCAATTTTACCTGATTGATAAGAATCTAGATCAAATTTAAAATGTGGGGTAAGATCAAAGGAGTTAAAATCATCATCAATCATGAGAAGAAGTTGATGTCCTGAACCTCCTGATACATTTATCCCGTTATCATCACTCATCTCTACTAAGAGTAGTGGATTTTTTGAGACAGTATCACCATCCCTGAAGTCATAAGACTCTAACCAAACCGAAATCTCCGGAGCTGCTTCATTGGTTACATTATAGTTTTGACCTGCAAATTCAACAGGATAATAGTAGTCTATGACCTCTTCATTGGTTATCTCATCAAAACCATAAACTAAAATCTTTCCAAACTCACCATCTACAATATCATCAGGGACTACAAAAGCAGATCTATATTCTCCATTAGAAACGCTGGATGAGCCTTTAAAGATGTAGCTTCCTGGTACCAATAATTGTGATTCAGAGAGGGGGATATAGGTATCTGATTGAAAAGCTAGAATTTGAGCTGACTCTAGATTAGAGTTCATTAGATTACCGGTAAATTTAACTGTTTCACGGGCTTGGAATGAGTTTATCTCATTTTCAAAACTTATGTTGACTCTGCTGAGAGGAGGATTAATTTTTAAATGTGGATCTCCAAAGAGAACATATTTAGATTGATTTATACTAGAACTAGGACCTGTTTGACGTGATTTGGTTAACATTATAGCAGTTCCGATATCTTCTCTATTATCAAGGGCAAAGTAGAGTAAATTTCCCACCATGGTATTATTATTTGGGATGTAGCAGATTCTGGTGGAACCGAAGCTAGCTATAGCTCCCCCCGTTTCATATTTAAGCAGGTCAGAAGAAAGGCAATCGAAGTCTGGACTATCAAATTGAGAGACATCACAAGCTGCAGAGATAAAGAAGGTTCGTTTATCATCGTTAGTAAGTTGAGGTGTATCTAGGTTTTGTCTAAAATAGGCTTCAGAACCTAGTTGGTCATAAGATCCATGTCCTGAGTAATATGTTACTAGAGCACCTTCATTGATAGCGTCAATGAAATCTTTCCTAGCGTTTGGTTTTTTACCAAATTCATCAGGTTCATATTGATAGCCATATATTCTTTTATGAATAAGAGAGAGTGGAGCATTAATTGCAGCATTATTAAGTTGGGTTGTATGACTGGTTTCGTTAGTGCTGCTTCCATTTTTGAAATCATCAGCAACAAACAAACCTGTATTTCTCCACCAATCAATGGTAAAATCTTTATTGGAGTAGATTTCGAATTTATCAATCATCATATCTAGTTCAGCAACAGTCTTGGCCGGGTATCTGCCTATAGCTAACTCAGGCTTAATAGTTTGAGTAAGATAGGTAAAGTAATCATCAGTAGTGGTTGCATCCCCTGGATCTGAATTTCCGTTTTGATAAATAATCATTTTATTCTTGTTTACGGAGTAGCTTTTATAGTTTTTCCAGTCATAAGTTCCTATACCGAGGAGAGTAACATATTTTATATCTCTTCCAACCTCTAAGGTATAGAGATGACTAAGGAAATTTCTTATTGCAGTTGGGTCATCCATCCCCCCTGAAAACTGGTTGAAAATATCAGTTAACATAACTATAGAAGTTGCTGAATTATAAATACTTTCGTAGATTTCCTTTAATCTTAAAGCTTGGGAAGCGAACTCTTCCGGGTAGATAATTATACTCTCTTTTTGTAAAGATGATGATATGATATCAACAGGTTCAATAGCAGTAACTGTAGCTGATAAATAGTCATTATTAGTTACATAAAATTTGGGTACATAATACTCGGATTTATTAAGCATTGAGGCAGTAACCTTTCCTGTGAAAGAAAGAATGCTGTTTTCTATATCATAATCAAGCTCTTCAACTTCATAAATATTATTAGTAGAAAAAACTTTGGTGTTGCTAGAAAAACTTCCTTCAACGGAGTATTTTACATAATCACCACGATCTTCATCTCTAAAGTTGAGACCTAACTGAGTGCCATTATATTTCTTATTTTTCTTCATGTATTGGAGCTCAATATAGTCTAAATAGAGATTATCTTCATTTGTTCTGTGAATAGTTACTCCAACAGTATTATCACCATTTACTAAAGAAGTCGTATTCTCAAAAATGCTTTTATAGGTATAACCCCACCAGACTACATTAGTAGCAGCATTAACGTTGTTGAGAGAGACGGAGGCTTGATGTCTTTTTGAAGACGAGCCTGTCCCATTGTGTTCTTCTATTAGGACAGTTTTGACCAAAGAGTTTTCATTATTATCAGCAGGATCTAGATCAGAAACAGAAATCGTAAAGTTATTAGTAGCTGTGGACGTTCCGGTTAAGAAGTTGGAGTACCAAAAGAGATTGGTCTGCAGACGTTTGTAAAGTTCGCGTTCGTATCTGCTAGATTGAGGATTATTACTTCGAGTAACAGAGGAAGTGGGATTTGAGTTATTAAAGGACATTCGAAGAGGCGAAGCATCTAACACCGCATCATAAGTGAGCCAATAAATCGCTGTATCAGAATAGGGGTTAATAGATAATTTGTCACTTAGTTTGGCTAAATAATCATAATCATTTCTATCTCTGGCATAGAAAATAATTCTATCTCCGTTATCAAAAGAACCATCAGCTTCACCTTCAATCAATAGAGGGATTTCTCTCAAGGGATTACCCGAATCTGCAGCTAACTCTTCCATCTTCTCTCCACCGGTAGTAAAGATTCTTAAGTTACGTGGATCAATATCATTAACAGGGAGTATATTCTGCAAATTGCTGTAGGTTAGCGAGTAGATTCCATCTTGAGTTATTTCAATTTTAAACCAATGGTTGGCGATAGAGAAGTCGCTGAAGTTTATATCACGAAATTTATTTTCTAATAAATGAAAAGAACTTGGATTAGCTGAAATTGCTATGAACTTCTCTTCAAATCTGTCTAAATTCTTAGAAGACTTAGAGGCTTGAGGAATCCGGGTTTTAAGCTGAACTTTTGTTATAATCTCCAAAGATTTAGTGGCATGATTATATTTGAAAGGACTGAATTTTATCTCTGAGAAACTAACTCTTCTAAAGTTAAGATTAGGGGTTATCTGTAGTTGAGATTTAGTCTCCTGATACTTCTCTTCATCAATCTTATATATATACTGAGTTTGATTATTATGTTTCTCAATATCTGGGATTGGCTGTAGAACTTTGGATAATTTTATCGTTTTAGATTCTAAAATATTTACTTCAACAGCAGGAGTGTAGTTATCAGGGGTTGAAATCTGAAAGAGATAATAGGGGAGAGTGGGTTGTCCCGGAATCTCGCTGTAATAACTATTAGGTGCCGAAATAGTAATATACTCCCCTTCCTCTGAGATGGTATAATCACTATTATCTATGGTTATAATCTGATGATTATCTTCTACTCTAACTTCTTTACTCATTGCTCCAAGCAGGAATGAATTAATTAATATCAATATAATTACAAAAGATCTCTTCATTTTACCCTCATTATTTTATTTATAATTATCTCTTGTGTTAATATAATCAGCTCCTTAAGCATGTCAATAAATAAAGCAATTTACTTATTTTTGAATAAGTATTAAATAAACATTTTCACTAACTAACAAAGATAAAGAGTTAATCAAGTTTGTGAATCCATTGAAGAGTTTCATCATTCGGGATTACCCCCTGCTTATTTTGCTATAACAAGTTTTTTTACTACCTTTTTAGATGCAAATTTAGAAGAAACAAAATATATCCCGCTAGACAAGTTATTAGTGATATCTTCTATATTATAGGATTGGGAAAGCTGTTGAGGTTTGAGCTTTCCTACTAACTGTCCTTTTAAGTTATATATGCTTATTTCTTGCAGCTCTTGATCAGAATTACTTATTTTCAGATAACTTGCGGAAGAAGTAGGGTTGGGATAGATACAAATATCAAAAGGAGTAACTACTTCGATTATTTCGGGCTCTTCCTCTTGAAGGTAATTATAAAAGATTGGTGAGCTAAAGCTATTAGGCTCATCTAAGGATAGAGCTTGTATCCATAAGTACCCTGAAGATACTAGCTCACTTAGTGAATATGAATAATGATTATACTGGACTGAATTCTGGGCCATAATAATCTGAGCATTAAGTTTGAGGGCATAATCCAAATGTGCATCTTCAGCATAAAAGAGATTATATCCCAGCAAATTAGATTCACCATAAGTTGTCCAATTCAATAGACATCCCTCTTCATTGAAGGAGAAGTTTGTATTGAATAGAGAGATGGGCAAAGTCTCATCAAAAACAAATATACCTGGTTCAGATTCTTCAACAGAAGAGATTGCTTGATAATCCCACCCATCAACATCTGTTTCATTAGAAGCTAGAAGGATTGAAGAGCTTCGCTCAGCATAACCATGATAGAAATTTACCCCCACAACTCTATCGGTAATCTGCCGCGTGTTATTTTCTACTATTTGAGCCCCACTATTACTGTTAGGAAGCCCAGACCAAAATCTATTCTTCAAACTCCAGTCAAATTTCCCAATATCACAAATAAATCTTGTTGCATCTGTATCTCCAATGATAAGGGACTTTCGTGGTAAGATAAAACCTTTCAATTCCCAAGCATGAGTTGAAGTGTTTTGGGTAAGACCCTCTATACTGAAGTTTGATAGATCTATTAGATGACTGCTAATGTTTGTTATTTGGATATAGCGGTTATGAAAATTCAGATCATCAGGTGAACACAATTTGGTAATAACAAGATCTGAACTATTACCTAACGCGGTGTCATAATAGAGATTTACTGACCGCAGTTTGAAAATTTCGTCTAGAGAGGAACAATCCACCTCAACTATTAATTGGCAACTGCTAGTATTAGTAATAGTTGCAGAGAATATATTTCTCTCTGTTATGCCTGAATTTTGATAGATTTCAAAAAAATGACCACTATCATCTAAATAGCCAATCCTAACAAAGTCGTTATAAAGGAGATTTGAGGATGGTTCCCACTCATCATTTGTTTCTAAATGAAAGTTTGCATAATAGGCTTTGTTCTGATCCAAGTCAATACTACGACTTTTCCACAATACTCCTGTATCGACAGTATTTAACTGGACCGAGCATTTAAATTTTCTTCCTTTAAGGACTCCACTTTGCACATGAAAATAGGCAGGATTGGTATTTGAATGTAGTGATGTCCCACGTAGATCAATAGTCCACTCTGTAGTGGGCAGGTTGAGTTCATCTCCATAATAACCATAACCTTCTTCATTTGAAAAATCAGTTCCCCAAATATGCTCATAACCTTGAGAAAGAGCAGGGGATAGTAATAATACCAATAAAAT
Source organism: Candidatus Cloacimonadota bacterium (assembly GCA_016838885.1). Lineage (GTDB taxonomy): Bacteria > Cloacimonadota > Cloacimonadia > Cloacimonadales > JAFGVF01 > JAEKNW01. Next base: position 5,243 of record JAEKNW010000090.1, on the reverse strand, counting down.
AATTATCATATAATCCTCTCTTTACATTAATGAAGTCATGTAAACACGAGTATGAAATATTGGCAAGAAATATTTTTATAATAAAGTGGTTGGATCTATATCAATGTCTATTTTAATAGTAACCTTCTTATTAAACTCTTCTTTAAAAGACTTGATTACAGAGGAGATAACAGCAACATCTTTTCCTTTAAAAATTAAATGATAACGATATTTATTGTTTATTTTTACTAAGGGAGCCGGAGTTGGCCCTAATACTTTCAACTCTTCATAAGCATAATTGTTAAGCAGAGAATCAAAATAGGCTTGATGCTCTCTAAATAGCTTTAGTATGGTAGCTTCATTAGCATGAGAGAAGAGAATTCTGGCAAGTCTAAAGTTGGGAGGATAAAATAAGTTATATCTCATTTTGAGTTCTATTTCTGCCATCTTAAGGAAATCCTGTTTTGAAGCATTTTGAATAGCATAGTGGTTAGGAAGATAGGTTTGGATATATACTTCCCCAACCTTATCACCTCTGCCGGCTCGTCCTGCAACCTGGGTTAGAAGCTGAAAGGCTCTTTCTGATGCTCTAAAGTCAGGCAGATTTAGACTAATATCAGCTAAGATTACCCCCACTAAGGTTACATTCGGGAAATCCAGACCTTTAGAAATCATTTGGGTGCCAATCAAAATATCAATACTGCCATCTGACATCATCTCATACATATCGGTATAACTTTTCTTCTTGCTTGTTGTATCAGAATCCATTCTTAATAACTTAGCTGAAGGGAATAGAGCTCTAATCTGCTCTTCTAATTTCTGAGTTCCTCCTGCTCCATACATGAAAGAGTAGTTTCCACACTTATCACACTTACGTGGGACAGGCTTTCGATAACCACAATAATGACAAACAACTTCTTCTGTGTAGCTATGATAATGCAAACTTATGTCACAGTTAGGGCAGGTAACTAACTCGCCACACTTCTTACATTGCAAGAAAGTAGAATAGCCCCTCCTATTTTGGAAAAGAATAGTTTGTTCTTTTTTTGCTAAATTTGCTTTTATAGCTTCAATTAATTCTTCAGATATCAGAATATCATTCTTTTGTTTTTTCATATCAATGATATTTACTTTCGGGAGATAAATCCCTGCCGGCCTCTCTAAAAGAGTATTTAGCTCATATTTTCCATTGATAGCATTGTTCCAAGACTCTAAAGATGGAGTAGCTGAACCCAGTATCAGAGGGCATTTATTAATCTTACTGCGGATTACTGCTAAATCTCTAGCATTATACCTGGGACTATTATCTTGTTTATAAGAACCTTCGTGTTCTTCATCTACAACTATTAAACCAATATCTTCTAAGGGAGCAAAAATCGCAGAACGGGCACCAATAATTATTCTGCATTCCCGATTTTTAATTCTTTTCCACTCATATAGCCTTTCTCTATCGCTCAGATGACTATGTAAAATCGCAATTTTTTCGCCAAAAGCACTATAAAATCTATCAACTGCTTGAGGGGTAAGGGAAATCTCCGGAACCAATAGAAGAGCATTTTTGTTCAAAGTGAGAACCTTTTCCATGATTCTAATATATATTTCTGTCTTACCGGATCCGGTAATTCCATAAAGAAGATGAACCTTATATCTCTCTAAATCTTTTTCAATATTCTCAATAACTGTTGTTTGTTCATCTGTGAGAGTAACAACTTTTCTATCTTTTCTCACTGGCATTAAATCAATGTTATCACTAATTTCAATAGGGATGACTTTAATTAAAGACTTCTCCTGCAAAACTTTAATAATTGCATAAGAATACTCTTTGGCTAACTCTGAGAGAGGAATTATATTGTTGCTATTCTTAACTAGCTCGTAAGCTGATAATTGCTTTGGGCTTAGCTTAGGAGCTTCATCTATATCTGTCAGAAAGATGAAATTTGCCTTCTTGACTTTAACTTTCTTATCATAGACTCTTTTTATCTCTAGATAGTCTTTTCTCTCTAAATCTTCTAAAAGCTGATAAGTCAACTCTTGTCTATATTTTGCTTTTAGTTGGTCCAGCTCAAACCAGCTTCCACTCTTAATCTCTTGAAACAAGAAGTTAGCACTCTGCATTAAGCCTTTATCATCTTTAATCCTTATTTCGCTCTGAATCTCTACAGAAATCCCTTTAGGAAGCATAGAAAACATTGCTTTCCCTAGACTACAATGATAATATCCGGACATCCAAAAGCTTAACTCCCATAAATCATGGGCAAGGATATCTGCCAGGTCAATTACTTCAATTATTTCTTTATAGTTAATCTTGGGATTTATCTCTTTAACTTCTGCTACGATAATCCCGGTGCGAATGCTGTTGCCAAAAGGGACTATACATCTTCTGTTCAAAGATTGAGAAGTCTTACTCATATAAGTAAATCTGTTTGTTATATCTATATTTAAAGCTATTTCATAATATTTCATATTGTATTAAATTATTGGCACTATTTTTTTGGCAAGGAGAATTTTTGAAGACAGATTAATTGACAGAATAATCCCCTAAATTATAAATTGCTCATCTAAGATAAAATTATTAAAGGAAAGAGACAAAAACATGGATATTCAGAAAATTATAGATAATCACTTGAGAAAAAAAACTTTCTTATCCTATTTATTATCACCTCTTGGCTTTATTTATGGTCTGGTTCAGGTTGTAAGACGCTTCTTCTACCGTAAAGGTTGGATAAAGTCTTATCAATCAAAACTAAAAGTCATTAGCATCGGAAATATTGTTAGTGGTGGAGCAGGTAAAACACCTTTCACCATCTATCTCTGTAAACTATTGCAAGCAAGTGGTAAAAAAGTAGTTGTTTCCCACCGTGGTTATAAGGGAGAATATGAAAATACCACAATTTTTATCTCTAACCAAGAACAGATTTTTGAAATCGCCTTAAAAGCAGGTGATGAGCCACTTCTCTTGGCGAGAAATCTTGCCAAAACACCTATCGTAGTAGGGAAAGATAGAAGACAAGCCCTAAAGCTAGTAGAAGAGCAATATCCTGATACTGATTATGTACTATTAGATGATTCTTTTCAACACCTTAAGGTTCAGCATGACTATGATTTTGTGGTGTTTAACTCCGGCTTTGGTCTTGGCAATGGCTTTGTTTTACCTGCAGGACTCTTACGAGAATTCTTAAGCTCTTTAAAATGCGTTTCTGCAATCATCTGGAATCAATTAGATAATAACCATATTCCTGCAGAACTTTTGAATAGTGGCAAAGAGATAGTTAAGTTTACTTATGAAGCTCTAGGACTCTTTGATATTCATGATCGCCCAGTGGAAACTGAAGATGTTAATAAAGGAAGAAATGCCCTTCTTTCCGGCATTGGATACCCGCAAGGTTTTGAGAAAAGTGCCAGAGATTATGGTCTGCAATTTGAAAAACACTTTAGGTTATCTGACCACTTTGATTATACAGACCCTAGCTTCCGAGAGAGAATAAATAAAGCTATAATTAATGATCAACTAAATAGCTTGATTATAACAGAAAAAGACTTTGTTAAACTCCAGCAGTTACCACCCTTTTCTCTTCCTTACTATATCTTAAAAGTTCAACTTGTCGCAAACAATGATCAGTTTATTCAAAACCTTTTAACCCGAATGGTGCAGTAGAACTTTGATGAAGAGTGCTAGATTCTTTTAGCAAAATAAGATAGTGCTATTCGCAAAGGTCTACTGCATTATTCGGGTTTGACAAATTCTCTGAAATTCTTTCTGTTAATCAACTTAATTTCAGTCTTATAGTTATTGGTAAAAGTAATTGGTATTTTAGCTTTATTTTTATTCCATTTGAATTCGTAGGCAAAGATGTCATTGCCTTTGACTTCAAGGTAATCAATTTCTTGCTGTTGTTTTGTTCTCCAAAAATAACTGGCTACATTACTTTTAAGATATTTGTTTTCTTTTAATCTTTCTGAAACTAAAAAGTTTTCCCAGAGACTTCCCTTATCTTCTCTCAAGTCTAGTTGATTGAAGTTCCCTATTATAGTATTTCTTACCCCGTTATCCCAAAAGTAAATTTTTCTACTCTTCTTTATCTCATTTCTCAAATTTCTGCTAAAACTCCTTAACCTAAAAATAACGAATCCTTTTTCCAAAATTTCAATATAGCTTTGGATGGTATTTTTACTAACTCCGATCAATGATGATAGTTCATTATAATTGACTTCACTACCAATTTGTAGAGCTAAAGATTGAACCAACTCTTGTAAGATCTCAGGCTTTCTTAATCCTGAGTAAGCTAAAATATCGCGATAAAGATAACTATTCACCAGCTCCTTGAGAATTTCGACTTCCTCGCCAGGGTTATTTATAACATCCGGATAAAAGCCATACAAAAGACGGTTTTCCAACTGTTGCTCTGCTCTGATAAAGCCAACTTTATTCTCAAATTCGTCCCAAGAGATGGGGTAAAGTTCATACTCCCATTTTCTTCCGGTTAGTGGTTCATTCAAAGAATTACCTAAGTCAAAAGAAGATGACCCACTTACTAAGAGTTGAGTTTCAGTAAACTGATCAATCATAATCTTTAAAGTGATCCCTATGTTTTCTATTCGTTGGGCTTCATCAAGGAAAATATACTTATGCTTTCCTATTATTGCTTTTATCTCTTCAGTTGAAGGATTCGTAAGTAGCTTTCTGCTAGTTGGATCATCGCCATCTAAAAAAAGATAATCATGATTATTCAATATCTTTTTTAATAGAGTCGTTTTCCCAACTTGCCTGGCGCCTACTAAAATAATAGCTTTTTTCCTGTTTAACTTGTTAGTAATAATCTTCTCTAATCTTCTATCAAACATAATTACCTCTTCTTTTTTTCTCATAATGACTAATAGTTATAACTATTTGTCAGTATGCTGACTAATAGTCAATATTTTTCTTTGATTTTTTTCAAATAATGCTTTGAGACCCTTCAACCTGAATGGTGCAGTAGAGCTTTAGTAAAACTTCGCTAAAGCTACGTATCACGGGTAATACTTCCCTAAAGCTACGTATCACGAGTAAGACTTTGTTAGCGAAGTAGAAAGTTAGAGCTCACAGGTGAAGAGTGCCACTCCTCTGGAGTTTAACCCGAATGGTGCAGTAGAACTTTGATAATACTTCGCTAAAGCTACGTATCACAGATGAAGAGTGCTAGATTCTTTTAGCAAAATAAGTTACAGAATTTGAAGGCATATAATATATATATTCCTGAAAATTATGTAGCTTACTTTTGCAAAAG
>JAEKNW010000089.1 GCA_016838885.1 Candidatus Cloacimonadota bacterium | reverse complement strand
TACTATAATGTTTTCTTCCTTTTTCGGTAGACATAATTTCCTCCTTGGTTAGAGTAATATACTATTTTTTTTATGTCCACTTTTTAGGGCTCACATCATAACCTCATGCAAGCTATTGCAAGGGTTAACCGTGTATATAAAGACAAACCAGCTGGATTAGTAGTTGATTATCTTGGAATAGCGTCAGATCTTAAGAAGGCACTCTCCTTTTATTCTGATAGTGGCGGTAAAGGTGATCCGGCAGAAACTCAAGAGAAAGCAGTTCAGTTAATGCTTACCAAACTGGAAGTTGTTTCTCAGATGTTCTTAGAAAAACCGGCAGCTGGTCACTCGGCAGAATATGAACAGTTAGTCAAAGATCAGACTGTTCCTTATATCGGTAAACGGGGACTTCTTTACGAGGAATATTTTACTGCAGACACAGCTACTAAATTAAAGATTATACTTGCCGCAGAAGAACATATTTTAAGTCTTGAGAGCGGTAAGAAACGCTTTGTTGATGAAGTAACAGCTCTATCGAGTGCATTTGCTATAGCAGTTCCACATGAGCAAGCTATGGATGTTAAAGATGAAGTATCATTCTTCCAAGCAGTCAAATCCAGACTAGTCAAATTTGATATAACCGGCACCGGTAAAACCGATGAAGAATTAGAAACAGCTATTAGACAAGTTATAGATCAAGCTCTTGTTTCTGACAAAGTAATAGACGTGTTTGATGCTGCCGGTATTAAAAAGCCCGATATATCTGTCCTATCTGAGGAATTTCTCCTTGAAGTAAAGAATATGGAGCATAAAAACCTTGCTCTGGAAGTTCTCAAGAAACTACTTAATGATGAGATCAAAGCAAGAATGCGAATAAACCTTGTTCAAGGAAAATCACTACTTGAAATGTTAGAGAGTTCAATTCTTAAATATCAGAATAAGATATTGACCGCTGCCGAAGTCATAGAGGAGCTAATCAAACTTAGTAAAGAAATTCATAAGGTAGACAAGGAACCAGAAGAGATGGGGCTTACAAGCTTTGAATATGCCTTCTATACAGCTGTAGCTAATAATGATAGTGCCAGAGATGTAATGCAGAAAGATAAACTGCGTGAGCTAGCTGTTGTTTTATTTGAGAGAGTCAGGCAAAAC
>JAEKNW010000088.1 GCA_016838885.1 Candidatus Cloacimonadota bacterium | reverse complement strand
GTTGTTTTTGAAGATGGAACTAAATCACAGTGGTACAACTTTTCAACATTTCCCGAGCAGTCTCAAAAAGGTCAATTTAGTTTTGTTTTCTCGGCATGTTTAAGGGATATATATACTCCACATACAATATTCCAAAATATATTGCATAGAGAACCAACTTTTGTAGCTCTTATGGGAGATCAGATATATGCAGATTATGATGGAGATATTAATAGCGGACCACCGACATCTGTATTGCCGGCTTTCAGAGGTAAATATAGAAGAAATTTTGATGAATATTTACAGGCTCTTAGCAGCAAGGTGCCTATAGTAGCTATTTGGGATGATCATGATTATGGGAAGGACAATTCTGATAATACATATAGTTATAAAGCTGAATCAAAGAGAGTATTTAAAGAAAACTATCCCGCCTATCCTTTTCAGGTCGAAGATGCCGGCATATATTATCAGTTTAAGATTACGGATGTCGATATATTTGTCCTTGATACACGCTGGTACAGATCCCCCATGCAAGAAAACGATATCGAGGGAAAAACTATGCTAGGTGAAGAACAGCTATCATGGTTGTTGGATGGTTTAATGCAATCTATATCGCCATTTAAAATAATTTTATCAAGTGTTTCTTTAAATGACTATGGTGGTGATACATCCTCTGATAGAGTTGGATATGACAGTTGGATGGGTTATAAGTTTGAGCGCAACAAAATTTTATCCTTTATCAAGGAAAATCAGATTTCTGGTGTTATGGTGTTTTCAGGCGATCAACATTATCCGAGTGCTCATATTTTAAATTGGAAGGTTCCGTTGAGTACGACAGCAGAGACAAATACATCTATTGCCTTTTCCCTTTCTGATATAGGTACTGCTGTCTTTGATTTTTCTGCATCCCCTATTCATTATACGCGGGCAACAGGTCATAAACTCATCTTAGGCAATCAGAATAACCCGTCTTATTCACATGAATTATTCAGGGCAAAATGGGGTCATCCAGAACTTAGTGATGAAAAACTAACTTCAGTTTATGGCTTTGCTGAAGTTGATACAAAAGATTCTACAGCAAGCTTATCTGTTTCATTTTATGAATTAGATTCAGTAAATGAGGAAATGGAAATGTTGTATAAAGTAACTGTTGAAAATGATATTTCGACAGAAGTAGGGGATGGATCTAAAAAATTTCC
>JAEKNW010000087.1 GCA_016838885.1 Candidatus Cloacimonadota bacterium | reverse complement strand
TATTTGTAACGAGTTTATAAGTCAAGCAATTTCTTTTATATTATTGAAATATTTTAAGTTAGGATATATTTCATCGTTATGAATGTCGGGAACGTAGGTAGCATAGCAAAATCTAATTATCGGTACAACCTGTTTTCTTTGACTGTTATTTGCACCTACTAATCCACCGGTAGGACCGAAACCTGTTACTGTTCCACTAGAAACATAACATTCTTCAGTTATAACTAATTTACCATTGTTTCTATTAGGTAAATCAACTTTACCAATCAAGGCACCTGTGCCTCTTTTCCCTGTAATATTGACGTCAGTAAGTCCTACATTTTGGATATAAATATCTGAATTATTACTTGCGTTTGAAATTGAAGAGCCATTAGTTACATATCCAAAGAGTCCAACAAAATTCTCTCCATTAGAAGGGAAAGTATTATCAGCAGAAGCGCTTGCACCTCTATCGATATAGAGATTAGAAATTATATTCCCATCACCATCGAAGTTGCCATGGAAGGGATTTGATCCATCCCCAATTGGATCCCAACCTTTATCTACTTCCCACATTTTGGTCCAGTTAGAAGTATCAAAGGCTGTGTTTTCTGCTTGTGCCGTTGTGCAGTAATAGGCAAACCAAACACTATTATCCTCATGTTTTACAATATCTCCAACACTAGAGCCAGCAGTGTTAACATACTCGGAAATATTAATAGGATTAGTTCTTTCCATATTAATTCCTGCAGTTAATGTATAAGTCCCGCCCAAATCAGTTCTAATATTCCATAAATCCAATATGTTACTTACATTTGCAGAAAAAAGGCTTCCTGCAGATAAAAGCAACATAAGAACAATCAAAAAAGTCACTTTCAAATCTCTCATATATACCTCACTTTGTTATTTTTTTCATTTTACATAATAAACATAAAGTAAAGTAGTGTCAAGATTTTTTATTTATTATTTTTTTGGGTGGAAAAGACAAGACTGTTCAATCATCAAGCCACCTTTTCCAATAGCTTATCCTTAAACCCAAATAATGCAGTAGATCTTTGAGAATAGCACTATATTCTTTTGCAAAAGTAACTTCCATAATTTTCTGGAATATATATATTATATGCCTTCAAATTCTGTAAGTTATTTTGCTAAAAGAATCTGCACTCTTCGCCTGTGATACGTAGCTTTAGCGAAGTATTACTA